>NZ_JBBCZC010000050.1:0-23404 GCF_037144575.1 Sporosarcina sp. USHLN248 | reverse complement strand
TACAGTAGAGAAATATTGGAAGGCTGGCAAGCCTTTTTTTATTAAAACTTGTGTTGCAACGTTATGTACTTTTCCTCTTCAAAACTCTGTACTTCTATTTTGCACTACACAAACGCTAACCAAATGCTAATTCAAGTCCTTTAACCTACTAAATATTCTCACTAAAAACCAGACCATTTGACTCACCACTGGTCCCGTATTATTAGTTATTGATTGGAAATCTATAATAAAATTGTACTTAGTACGATATATCTGATATTTTAATCATAATAGAGTGCTCTGAAAGGGTGATTAAATGTATTTACAAAAAATAAGCATTACTAACTTCAGACAATTCGGTACAGGTGACGGAGTGACACCAGCTATAACAGTTTTCTTTAATCCTAACTTTAATATTTTAGTAGGGGAAAATGATTCAGGTAAAACGGCTATTATTGATGCGATAAGATATTTATTAGGAAGTGTAAGTGAAGACTTTGAGAAAATTTCTCAAAATGATTTTTATTCTAATTCTGATGGTGTTTATAGTGATTTTTTCTACATAGAAGGAACGTTTGTCGATTTAACTGATCAAGAGGCTGGTTCATTTTTAGAATGGTTGTCCTTTGATGAAAATGGTGATTACCAATTGCGAGTCTCACTTCAAGTAGAAAAAAAGAAAAATGATAATGGGCAAGAATATATTGAACGAAAGATGCAGGCAGGTGACCAAGGTTTTGAAACTAGATTAGATAATAAGGCAAGAGATATTCTTAAAACAACATATTTGAAGCCTTTGAGAGATGCAGAGAATGAGTTAAAACCGGGTTTTCGATCAAGACTTGCAAGCATATTAAAAGTACACCCCGCCTTTAAATTACCAGAGGATGGCTCTATACATAAGTTAGTTGATGCAATGGAAAAAGCAAATGAAAAAGTAGAGAGCTTTTTTGAAGAAGATTACACTTCAGGACGTTCGTTAGTAAATGACATAGAGGGCCTATTAAGAGATTTCTATGATCATGCAGATTTAAGTAAAACAAAATCTAAATTTTCTATAACAAAAACAGACTTAATCTCTATCCTCAGAAAGTTGAGCCTTGACACGGTTGACGTTAATTTGGGTTTAGGCAATCAAAACCTATTATTTATCGCAACAGAATTATTGCTTTTAAATAACTTATTTGACGAACAACAAATAATCGGACCGCAAATAACATTAATAGAAGAAATTGAAGCTCATTTGCATCCTCAAGCGCAAATTAGACTTATTAAATATTTAGAAGATGAGCTAAGGAAATCTACAAATAGGAATCAATTTATACTAACTTCTCATAGCACAAACCTTGTTTCATCTATTGATCCTAAAAATGTCATACTTATATATGAGAAAACAGCTTATCCTTTAAGTGATGAATACACAATGTTAGACAAAAGTGATTATGCCTTTTTGGAAAGGTTTCTTGACTCCACAAAAAGCAATATGTTTTTTGCTAAAGGTCTAATCTTTGTAGAAGGAGATTCGGAATTACTTTTATTACCGGCGCTTGCCGATTTGATAGGTTATCCCCTTCACAAAAATGGGATCTCGCTAATCAATGTTAGCGGAACTTCTTTTGAAAGATATATCAAGCTATTTTCTAGGTCTATAAAGTGGAAAGTAGAAATGAATCTCCCTTCAATAAATATACCACTTGCAATTATTACCGATAGTGACGTAAAACCTTGGAGCTATTATAAATATGAAAATAAAACACATGATTTATATTTAATTGTCGATGAGACTGAGCTAAGTAATGTTCTGGAACATTGTGAAGAAAATATTGATGAAATATCCCTTGTCCCAATTGGAAAAGAGTTTTCTACAATTAAGAAATTAGCAAGAAGCTTTGGTTTTAGTTTGACAGAAGCAAATGCAGATTTAATATCATCAATTGTAAAAAAAGACATTACAATTGAGTCTATAAATCGTATTTCAGAAGAGAAAATAACTAAACTTAAAGAGAAGTATTCCATATACGATTCAAATATAGGCGTTTTTGTTACTCCTGAATGGACTTTAGAATACAGCATTGCACTAAGTGTTATTTCACCCTTACTATTAGAGTCTATTTTTGAAGCAAGATACGCTAAACCATTTGAAGGTAAAAATAAAGAAAGATATGATAACTTAGTAAGCCAACTCTCCGACGACACAATAGAAAGAGAAGACACAGCTTATATGGTCTTCAAACCATTAAATGAAAAAAATGTGTCTAAAGCAGAGGTTGCACAGAGACTTGCAATAAAATTGAATGCTATTGCTAAAGACAATTCAAAGCGTGCTTTTTGGAAAGATAGTATTCTTCAAGATAAAAATTTGAAATATCTTGTAGATGCAATTATTCACTCTGTAAAAGTAAATGAATTATCGGAGGTAAGTTCATGACAATTGAAAAACAACTTGAATTAATTACTCCAAAAATATTACCTGTAGGATTTTCATTTTTGGATCAACAAAAAGCTGCGATATTTGCTGATAAATCCACGAATATTGTAGCTGGACCAGGATCAGGAAAGACTACAGTATTAATCACTAAGTGTGCGCTATTAATGAAGGCTACAAACCTAAGTAGCAAAGGTATTTGTCTCATTACTCACACAAACGTGGCAGTTGATGAAATTAAAATGGGATTGAGTCGAATTGGAGTGAAAAACATTGAATACCCTCACTTTGTAGGGACAATACAAGAGTTCTTCAACACTTTCTTTAGCAAGAAGGCTTTTCATCAAATTATCAAAGACAAGCAATTTAGGGTATTAGATGATGATGAATATAGAGAGAAATTTGATGAGTTATTTGAAAAGTACAAGCCGAGTTTTTACACATATTCAAACTATCCAAACGTAAATAAGGCAAATCCAAAACTGATGATAGATAACAAGGGTAAATTTGATATTACCAGTAATGCTAAATCCTCATATAAAAGCGAGTTCGAAAAATGTATTAGAATTCTTTTTAAAGCTGGTTTATTAAACAACCAACAATGTTTAGAGTTAGCAAATTGGTATATTATTAAACATCAGGAACCATTGAAAAAAGCATTAGCAACTCGGTTTTCATATGTACTTCTAGATGAAGCACAAGATACTAGCATAAATCAATATGAATTGCTTATGAAACTTATGACCGATAATGATATTATCTTTCAAAAGTTCGGTGATCCTTACCAAGCACTATATAACATTTTTGAAGGAAACCATGATGCATGGATCCCACGAGAAGAAAGTAATTATGATTATGAAGAAATATCTGAGACAACTCGTTTCGGTACTAGTATAGCAAGCATAGTTAAAAATGTATGTATAGAGCAATACCATACATTCAAATCAAATGACTCTACGGAATCATTTGATCCTTACTATATCTTTTATGACAATGAAGATGATTTGATAGAGCAATATCACGGATTAATTACGGCTTGTAGCAAGGAATCGCAAATATTTTCTTCTTCGAAGAAAAAGGATGCTATAGTCGCTGCATTTCACGATGATCTACTTCAACTATTTTCGAATTATAAAAAAACAACTACTAAAATTAAAAAAAATGAGAGTAGCACGAGGCAGATTATCAACTTCATTGTTGGGTTGCTCTCTAAAGAGCTAGAAATTCCATTCAGAGAATTGAAAGAGAGCATTTTCACAAGCCATGTATGTAAAATAAAGTTAAGTTTTTGTATTAAAGAATTGGTTAGCGATAACTCACAAACAGAAATATTAGTTAGGACGCTCAAAGAAATATTGTCAATTATCACTTCGAATGAAAAGAGTGATTTTTCATTAGTTGATGTAATAGAACAAGTAGAATATTTTAAAGGAATATTAAATCTTGACCTTCCTTCTGAGTTACACGAAGAAGAAAACAATTTTTATATTGGTACTATTCATTCTGTAAAAGGAGAAACTCATCGTTCGACATTATTAATGCTTAGTTCTTCATTTATAGAATATGTGGATAGGGAGGTTTCCCTGAAATTTCACATCTTTGATTTACTTAAAGAATACTTGACTGGCAATTATATTGATCCTAACACTATAAAAGATTTATCTTTAAGAAATGAAACAATTAAATCATTAAAATTGGCATATGTTGCTTTGAGTAGACCTTCACATCTGTTGGTGATAGCAATACCAAAGTATTTTGAAGAACAAAATACTAATATTTTTACTCGTATGGATAGTTTCGGCTGGAAGAAATACGATCAGGGTGTTTTAGTATAAGTATCCTAAAGCAATCCATAGCCTTTTCATATAAACACTAACTTATGTTCCCGAAGTTATTTAGGTACTTGCTCGAACCGATGTATGTAGGTGACGAACAACGCCAACACTTTTAAAATTAAGGATTATCCGCTCTTTCACTGTATGTAACCGACCCTCCCTAAGCATGCTTGATAAAGCTAGGCAATAATCTTTCCTAATATGTTTCAAAAAAGAAGCGTGAAATTCTTCGTTTAGAGATTTCATGCTTCATTTCTGCTTCGATTTTCATAAATATATAGAGAAGGCGGGAGTTAAACTCATGTTCAAAGACTAAATACAATATCCGCATTAGTGAATATTAATATATCAAGAATATGCCTATTAGGAAGTATTACGTATTAACGAACTGAGTTCAAAAGAACTTTTCAATATTAGTATTAACTGTTCTTACGTTTTAACTATGAGCTGTTATTAAATCATTTTTTTACTCATACTTTCTCTCAAATAAACTCTTTCGTTCTAACAGTACGTCTTCTTTATTGTTTAAGGATTGCAATTTATAATATACTGTTTCAATAATGTCCGGACGTAATAGCGATCATGCTTCAGGTATCGCACCTGTAAGTTTAACTAGAAGATACGTTAAATAATGCAGCCATTTATGTTCTGGTTCGTACAATTGGATAGCATTGAATAAACAATTATTTCACATGAATCGATTTTCGTAGGTCTCCTAATAGAGGGTACATGCTATCCCCACCTTCTACTGAATACTGAAAATTAATCACTAGCGCATGTTCATCAATCTCATAAGCAATATATCCTTTCATCGGGTAGTCGCCATATAATTGTGTTTTTCCTATCAAACCATTTTCTGCAACCCGTGTGTGTGTCAATTCATACCCTTCTTCAAAACTTTCTTCATATCCTTCTGATTCAAATCTTTCTTGCACGTTCGATACAGCTTTTTCAAGATTTGTGTGTTCGATTATTTCTAAAGTGATCTTATAGCCAGAGTTTTGAGAAGTATAATTTATTTGGTTGTTGATCACTTCAGGAACACCGAATACTTCGTCTAATTGATAATCAATCCCATATGGTGTTATATGATAATTAATAACTTTAATTTCCTGATCCTGACCTTCAATATTTCTAATGACTGTTTCTGTAGAGCCTGTATGAATCTCCATTCTCGTTTCATTCACTTCAACCACATCTTTTGAATTCGATTGGTTCTTATCATTTTCAAAAATTTCTTTTTCAACTTCTTCATCATGATGATTCGTCTCATCGCTAATTTGATTATTTTTTGTTCGATTCCCCTCGTTACTACAAGCCACGATTAATCCAATTACTGCAATAATACCTAGCAACTTTTTCACCATTAGTCTTCCGCCCCCTTTACGTTTAAAATAGCACTTCAAACCACTTCCATAATTTTATGGACGGCTCATCTGGAACTGCTTTTATATACATACTATATTACTTATAAGAAAAATACGACAACTCTAATAGGTATGTCTAATAGGGGATCATACGTTTATAAGTAGCACAAAAA
This sequence comes from Sporosarcina sp. USHLN248, assembly GCF_037144575.1. NCBI lineage: Bacteria > Bacillati > Bacillota > Bacilli > Caryophanales > Caryophanaceae > Sporosarcina > Sporosarcina sp. USHLN248. The sequence goes on along the minus strand of NZ_JBBCZC010000050.1, from coordinate 17,625 downwards.
GAAGCACAGGTTCTCGAACTTGAGAATTTGTGCTTCACTTCTTACACACGTGGAAACAGAAGAATAACCTTTCAGAAACGCGTCCCTTATGCAGTAATTAGAAGTAAATTAACACAGTTGTCAAAGGCGCAATATATTTTACATGTCACCCTCTTGGCGGATTATTTTGCAACTCTATTCTTTTTGAGACATATCATAATTAGAAATGAATGTTTAGAGGTGATTTTCATGAGAAAGTGGTCAACTTATATATGGAAATTAATCTGGGTCATTGGATTATTTTTATTAACCATCATTAGTTTTGATAGTATAAATCAAATTAAAAACACTCCATACTTCGATATAAACTCTTGGGCTTCTTCAGTTATTCCCTTTATATGGGGTATTTATTTATCACTTATTTTTATAAATAAATGGTCAATTAAAATTAATCCACCTTTATTTGTCTGTGTATTTATCCCTTGTTTTCTTTTCTCATTAATTCCTCCGTTAACGTCAACCCTTTCAATTTCTTTTCCGATCGGCATGTGGTTTCTAAAAGTTTTCAGCTCCAATCTAATTGAAATTGTTGCCGGATTAACATTCATGTTAAGCATTTTTAATGACACGAAAATTGGGGCGAATAAACAATTAGAAAGTGGTCTTAGTTAAAGTAATCCTCGGCTCATAATCACTAATATCCTCGATGATTCCTGTGTACACCGGAAATATATGATGCTCTAAACCATCTGCTAAATCTCGTCTGCTTTTTTAAAAGTGAATCTATAGTACATCTCCTATTAAGCCATCAAGTCGAAGGAGGTTACGTGTTATTTCAGCGGACGGTTATATCGGCCAGAGTATACAAGCCATGCAAGGCTTGCTGTTAATAGTGTTACCGAAATAAGGGCAGTAAGAATACTATAGGTTTCCCAAACAAGTATGATCGACCAATCAAGAGCAAAGCTTGTTATACTTAGAGCCGCTGTAACTATTATTAAAATGAAGGATGCCATTTTTCTTTTTTTTGTAATTGGCTGCTTTTTATTTAATTTCCGCCTTCGGAATCCCAAAACAAAAAATAAAACGGTTAACAAGCAACAAGCAATGGTGGTAATTGACATAAGAATATCCAAAAGCTGTGCGCTGCTTATTTCATAGGTTTGCGGCAAATTGCCGTCTACTATATCTTTGATTTTTAGTACCATGCTGCTATTGATATTGGCGCCGTTGGCCAATAAGCAGATGGCTGTTCGTTCATTGGGGAATAGCACCACGTGGGTTCTGAAGCTTGGGTTTTCTCCAGGGTGCTCGATAATTGTCTGGTCAGTGTTTACCATCCAGCCTGCTGCATAATACATAGAGTCAACAGCTGAAACGGATCTATCCCCCTGATGCGACTTCTCAATAATAGTGTGAAATATGTCTGGTATATCTTTCACAATTCCCATTTGAATACCCATCCAGCGCGCCATATCTTTTGTAGAAGAGATAATGTAGCCTGCGGGTTTATTTCCGGAGTAATCCGGCGCGTTATACGGGGTTGTTATAAAAAAAGAAGAACGATAACCTTGTGCCAGCTGTCCAGTAGCCATGGCATCCCCTTTATAGACGAATGTCTGGTTAAGGCCCAACGGCTGGAATACCTGTTCACTCATAAAGCTTTCGTAGCTTTGACCCGATACTTGCTCGATAACGAGACCTAACACATCATAATTAATGGTTCCATACGTATATTGTTTGCCAGGAGGAAAGGATAAATCAACATCCACCAGCACTTCCACTGTCTTTTGCAGCATATCGGGCGTATTGCCTTGAGGGATAAGCTGGGAATGCTTATTGGTGGTCAGACCGCTTGTATGATGAAGAAAATGATTAAGAGTAAGGCTCTGCATATCAACAGGTTTTCCTTGATAGTTTAGCGTAAGCCAAGGTAAATAGTCGTGAATTGAGTCGGTCATAGATAAACGTCCTTGCTCCTCCAGCAACAGTATGCCTATGCCGGTAAAGGCTTTACTGACCGAGGCCAGCTCGTATAATGTGTTTTCACTTGCGGGTATTCCTTTTTCAAGGTCTGCATAACCGGAGGAGTAATAGTATTCTTTCTCATCGGCTATAATTGCGACTGACAAGCCCGGCACACCGGATATACGAGAAGCATCGTCCAGCAGCGCCTGTATGGCCTCAGCCTGCGCATCTGACATCGCATAACTTCTTTGCGAGTGTCCTGAGGAAAATAGAAGTACCATTATCATAGAAACAAGTGTTTTTTTCATAAGATCTCCCTTTTTTTGAGTAATACAAGGATAATTGATATTGTGTTTTCGTTTTATCTCTCTAACAACGTTTAATACAATTCCTAATGGTTGATTATCTATAAATGCGATAAATCTTTCTTAACCATCCTTTTTTAAATCTTTCCGGAAGTCATCATTACATCTAAATAATGATTTTATCAAAAGCAACCTCCATACCACCCTGTTTTCCATAAATCTATCCTCTTTCAGCTATTATACCGAAGAGGAGAATAATCCATTGGTAACTGAAGATAATAATAGATAGTGAATGCTTAGATTTTTGAGGATTGTATTTTACACTAAATAGTTAGACATTAAACTACATGTTTAATATTACTTGAAGATGGGCGTATATTGTTCAATGGAAAACGTAGTGGAAGTTTTCTTCCAATATATTTCAACAATAATTTGGTTTTATTGCTGAAGTAAGGATCAGGTTAATGTAACTAATCAAGCAAAGGGGAATAGCAAATCCCAGCACAGAATAATGCATCAGACCCTACTGAAGATATAGTACCTTCAAATCAATAAAAACTATATATTCAAAGGTCGAATCTTTTTCAGTCGATAAAAAAGAGGTAAAGGTTTCTGATGGTTCAATTTTACATGATGCACTCGTAGTGGCATTAGGTAGTAAAACTGCTTACTTTGGTATACCAGGACTCGAAGAAAATAGCATGGTGTTGAAATCAGTAGATGACGCTAATAGAATCTACAATCATATTGTAGCCAAAATCAATGAATACGCAAAATCAAAAAATGAAACCGATGCAACGATCGTCATCGGTGGTGGCGATTTAACCGGTATCGAATTAGTCGGGGAAATTGTTGACAATATGCCAAAAATCGCAAAAGATATGGGTCGATCCAAAAGAATTGAACATCAAACTTGTTGAAGCCGGTCCAAAAGTATTGCCCGTATTACCAGATCATTTAATCGAGCGTACAACTACAAGCCTAGAAGCACGCGGAGTAGAATTCTTATTAGGTTTACCTGTAACAAATGTGAGTGTCAATGAAATTTCGTTGAAAGATGGCCGTACAATTGTGCAAATACGTTTGTATGGACGGGCGGTGTCACAGGTAATCCATTGGTTGGTGAATCAGAACTTGCAGTAGATCGTGGCCGTGCAACGATTAATGAGTTTCTTCAATCAAGCTCATTCGTTGTAGGTGATAGTGCTGTTACCTTCCCTGCTGAAGGTGGCCGTCCGTACGCCCTACTGCACAAAACGCTTGGCAAATGGGTGAGCTTGTAGGATATTATATGCTTATTTACAGAGTAAAACCTTAGAAGCATTTGAACAAACAAACTCCGGTACATTGGCAAGCCTTGGCCGTAAAGATGGAGTGGCTGCCATCGGAGGTAACAATATAGCACTGAAAGGTCTACCTACTTCTTTAATGAAAGAAGCTAGTAATGTACGTTATTTAACGCATATCAATGGATTATTTAGTTTCGCTTATTAATGAGATAAATGGGTCAATCAAATATATTTTTAGAAAAAAGGAGAGTTTTTCATGGTAGGAATTATGGAAGGTAAAGCAGGATTAGTCACAGCGTCGGGGTCAGGAATCGGTAGAGCAGCTGCAGTCGCATTAGCAAAAGCAGGAGCAAAAGTAATGGTTTCTGACGTAAGTGAACAAGCAGGAGAAGAAACTGTACAAATCATCAAAAACAATGGCGGCGAAGCAGCCTTTTTCAAATGTGATGTAAGTGATGAGGAGCAAGTAATCGCACTTGTAAATAAAACAGTTGAAACATATGGCAAGCTAGACTTTGCACATAACAATGCGGGTATCAACAAAGGTCTTAAACCAATTGGAGAAATGGATTCTAAAGATTGGGATATCACACTAAAAGTAAATCTGTATGGTACTTTTTACTGCATCAAGCACCAAGTGAATGCAATGTTGAAAACAGGCGGCGGTGCAATTGTCAATACGGCATCAGGTGCTGGTATTGAAGGATCACCGAATATGGCTCCCTATACGGCATCTAAACATGCTATCGCTGGTTTAACTAAATCAGTTGCATTGGAATACGGTCAACAAGGCATTACCATTAATTCCATTGCTCCTGGTGCAACCATTACACCTGCAATTGAAAGTTGGTCAAAATCAAACCCAGAACAATACCAAGGCGTTCTCTCATCACTTCCAGCTGGAAGAATGTCTACCGCAGAAGATCAAGCAAACGCTGTTGTATTTCTATGCTCAGACCTTGCAAAATCAATTAGCGGTGTAACACTTCCAGTTGATGGCGGTTATACTGCTGGTAAAATGCAACAATAAGTTACGCAGATTTTAAAAGTTTTTATAATCGAGTAGGGGGTTACTAACCCCCTACCTCTCCACCACCGTACGTACTGTTCGGTATACGCCGGTTCAATTAAGATAGTTGACGCAAAGTTTCAAAACGCGGTAGTAAACTTTTGAACCCTCGGGAACTCCAATAAGAGTTCCCGAGGGTTCCATGCAGTACAGGACTTTTTGATAACAACTAAACATTCGATATTACAAATAACCACTGGGCGATTTTTTGTCATTATCCATTGTGTCATACAGCCCTTCTTCTGGTTTTGCAGTTATGTTAATGATGTCCTGATAAATGTTTCTAATTGTATTGTTTCTCCAATCAACCAGTAGACCTAAAGTTATTATAATCACTGGTATCACTTCCTTCAAAGAACAGATGACTTATTACATAGAGTATATTCTGCACATTGTCAATCTACAGTCGGTAGAATACTCAATACACTTCACGCTTATTATGGGATCAGTAACGAATAAACGGTTTGGCAAAAAAAGAAGTACAAATCCTCCATACAGAGAATTTGTACTTCTAATCTTTGTTGCTTTCCATTAGATCTTATGGAGACGGCGGGAGTCGAACCCGCGTCCAAAGGCTCCAATACTTCAGCGTCTACGCGTGTAGATTGACTACTTAGATTCGCGCGCACGTTTGCCGTCAATCAAGGCGATCCGTGAGCGCTATCCTGATAGTCTCTTGCAACGGCCTCAGGAGGCGACCGTTACCGTATCCCACTAATAGGTGAGCCTAACAATGCCACATGGGCGATGGAACTGATAGGCAGATTCAACAGCTTACGCTGCGAATGCTAAGTTGTTGTTTGTTTTGCCAGTTATTATTAACTGCCGTTTCTGACGGAGACGAGCCCTCCGACGCGCAGCTCAAGCTCAGACCACCCCTGTCGAATCCGTAACGTCCCCGTTAGTAAAGGCGTTTAGACCTTTAAAGGGATGTCCGGAATGCCTACTGAAAGGCTTCTGAACGTTTTCACTACAAGTAGTATACCGCATTTTAACGGAAAAATCAATACTGCTGTTTCGCCTTGAAGGCACGTTCCATCTCGCGTTTTGCTTCTTTTTTCTTCAGATCATCGCGCTTGTCGTAGAGCTTTTTCCCTTTACCGACGCCGATCAGTACTTTTGCAAAGCCGTCTTTCAAATACATTTTCAACGGCACGATTGAATAGCCGTCCTGCTTCACTTGCCCGACTAATGTCGCAATCTGCTTTTTGTGCAGTAGCAATTTCCTTGAGCGCAATGGATCGTGGTTGAAGCGGTTTCCTTGGTCGTATGGGCTAATATGCATATTGGAGATCCACGCTTCATTATTGCGGATTAATACGAACGCGTCCCGCAGCTGTACCTTACCGTTACGGACAGATTTGATTTCCGTTCCATGAAGCACGATGCCCGCTTCAATCGTCTCTTCTATGGCGTAGTCATGATTCGCTTTTTTATTGACAGCGATCACTTTCCCTTGGCCTTTTGCCATCTCAGTCACCCCTTGCCCGGTCATAGGGGAGGCATGTCGCCGCCCCTGCCGTTCTTATTTTCTCTTGCGCGGCGGTCTTTTTTTCTTTGATTTCTTTGCCACGTCTTCGTAGAATTTCTTCTTTTTATTGTATGTGCCTTTTTTCTTTTCATCTGACTTGTTGCCGCCGGATTTTTTTCCGCCGTTTTTGCCTTTGCCTTCGCCTTCCTTGCGTTTTGCATGGATGACTTTTGGCGCTTCTTTTCGTGGACGGTGGAATGATTTCTTCATGCCGGCAATTTCAAAGTCGATTGCGGATTCCTCTGGTTTCACCGCAACGACGCGGATCGTCACTTCATCGCCGATTCTAAACTGCTTGCCGGTATGTTCACCGATCATAATCATTTGGCGGTCGTCGAACCGGTAATAGTCGTCCGTCATATAGCTCACATGGACAAGCCCTTCAACTGTATTCTCCAACTCGACAAACATGCCGAAGTTCGTGACGGAAGAAATGACACCGTCAAATTCTTCTCCGATTTTATCCAACATATATTGTGCCTTTTTCAATGAATCCGTGTCGCGTTCAGCATCGACTGCACGTCTCTCACGGTCGGAAGTATGCTGGGCGATTTCAGGAAGCTCGGCATTCCAATGCGCGACCGTTTCGGCTGACAAGTCCTTCTCGATTAAATACGTGCGGATGAGCCGATGGACGATCAAGTCCGGATACCGTCGGATCGGGGATGTGAAATGCGTATAGAAATCCGCCGATAATCCGAAGTGACCCAAGCTTTCCTCGAAATATTTCGCTTGCTGCATCGAACGCAGGAGCATCGTCGAAATTACCGTTTCTTCAGGCAGCCCTTCAATCGACTCGACAATTTCCTGCAATGCACGTGGATGCACTTTATTGCCTGTCCCTTTCACAACGATACCAAAATTCGTCAGAAATTCAAAGAATCGTTGTAGCTTCTCAGCCTTCGGATCTTCGTGAATCCGGTAAAGGAACGGCACTTGCAGCCAATGGAAATGCTCAGCTACTGTTTCGTTTGCCGCCAACATGAATTCCTCGATTAGCCGTTCAGCAACTGTCCGCTCACGCAACACAATATCCGTCGGCCAGCCATTTTCATCGACAAGCACTTTCGATTCTTTGAAATCAAAATCGATTGCGCCGCGATCCATCCTCTTTTTCCGGAGAATGGCTGCTAACTCCGCCATATCATTCAACATTGGAACGATATGCTCATACTTTGCCGATAGCTCTTCATCTTGCTGATCAATAATTTTATATACGTCCGAATACGTCATGCGCTCTTTCGAACGGATAACGCTCTCAAAAATCTCATGCTCAACCACTTTACCATGTCCATCGATTTTCATAACACAAGACATCGTCAATCGGTCGACGTGCGGGTTCAACGAACAAATGCCGTTCGAGAGTTTATGCGGCAGCATCGGGATAACCCGGTCTGTTAAATAGACGCTCGTCCCGCGCTCATAAGCTTCTTCGTCTAACGGGGAATGCTCCGTGACATAATGGCTGACGTCCGCGATATGGACAGATAGCGTATACGTCCCATCGTCGTTCTTTTGCACCGAAACAGCGTCATCCAAGTCTTTTGCATCCGCCCCGTCAATTGTAATGATGAGATCTTCACGCAAGTCGCGTCGTTTAAAGAAGTCCTTTTCTTCAACATGATCTGGCGTACGGTTCGCTTGCTCCATCACTTCATCTGGAAATTCGATTTCGATGCCGTGCTTGTAAATGATCGATAGGATATCGACGCCCGGATCGTTTTTATGCCCTAAAATTTGTACGACCATTCCTGTCGCGGATTTCAATTCACTTGGCCATTCTGTAATTTCAACGACGACTTTATGGCCGTCAACTGCGTTTAACGAATCCCCTTTGCCGATAAAAATATCCATCGGCAATTTTTTATCATCAGGCACAACGAAGCCAAAGCCTCGGTTATCTTGATACGTCCCAACCACTTTCGTCGTTTTGCGCTCGGCAATGCGGATAATCGTCCCTTCACGCCGGTCTCCCATCGAGCTGTTCGAAATGCGCACTAACACGATATCGCCGTTCATTGCCCCGTTCACTTCTGTCGGTGGAATGAAAACATCGTCCATCCCTTCCGTTTCAGGCGTTACAAAACCGAAGCCTTTCGCATGTCCAATGAACTTGCCGCGCAGTAAATTCATGCGCTCTGGCACGCCATAACGGTTCGTGCGTGAACGGACAATCTCGCCTTTCTGCTCCAAATGGACGAGCATTTTCACAAGTTCCTTAAATTCAGCAGCCCCTTCTATTCCAAGAAACTCCTGAATTTCCTGTACGGTCAGCGGCTTATATGATTCTTCTCTCATAAATGATAATAATCTTTGTCTCAACTCTTCGTCGAAGTAATCCAACTGCATACCTCCTTCAAATTCAATCGATCTGTTACAACTGTTTTTCACACATTCCAATCAAGTGATTCAAGGAATTGATAAATGTCCTCATGAAGCTGTTCTTTTTCAGGGCCTAATGTAATGACATGTCCTGATTGTTCAAACCATTTCAGCTCTTTTTTATAGGAGCTTACTTCCTCATAAATGACATTCGCCGAATCTGGATCGATCACTTCATCATTCCTTGACTGGATGACCATGATTGGTGCATATACTTCATCCAATTGATCTCGAACATCGTAAACCAAATCACGAAGCTCGCTTAATGATGGCATCGTTCCTTCATTTAACGGCACCATCTCTTTTTCGATTTCTTCTTTTGATTTACCTTCGTATCTCTTGTATTCCCTTGCATACTTCAAAACACCTTCATACATACTATCGGTCGTTTTCATCGACATAGGTGCACACATCGTTACAATACCCTTCACAGGCATTTTAACCCCTACATTCAATGAAAATACACCGCCTAACGATAATCCTGCAACAGCGATTTCTTCATACCCTGCTTCTTTAAGCTGATTATATCCTGAAACGACGTCTTCCCACCATTCATCTGGTGTTGATTTCACCAATTCTTCAGGTGGGACGCCATGTCCTTTATAATGCGGCGCCAATGAAGTATAGCCTTTTTTCTCTAAAAATCTGCCTAACATACGCACATCTGCTGAATTTCCAGTGAAACCGTGGAGCAGCAGTACAGCTCGCTTCCCTTGTTGAAAAAAGAACGGTTTCGGTGGTGCAATTCTCATTTCAGTCATCCTTTCTCTCAATCCATCTGTTCTTATACTTCCCCATAACAAAAGAAAAAACGCCTGACCACACGGGAGGCCGGGCGTTTTTCATTATGCATTTCATCGAATCCGTTCAGAAGAACTTGTCCAATTGAAGGATTCTTGTAGATTTAAGTTAAAATTTAACGATTGCAATCGCTAAAACGAAAAATAAAATGGAAAGAATGATCGTCACTCTTTGAAGTACTAAATCCAATCCACGCGCTTTTTGTTTTCCGAAAAGTTGTTCAGCACCACCGGAGATGGCTCCTGATAGACCCGCACTTTTCCCGGATTGCAATAAAACTACAACGATTAACGCTACCGATACGATTAAAAGTAATGTCATTAACAAAGCATGCACTTTGTTCCACCTCCTGCTAAACCATCACAACGTTTATATTCTATCAAACATCTTCCATTGTGACAACATGTTTTGACAATTCGTCAAATTCCAAGGGTGCCAAACGCCGCGGGTTGCAGCAGCGCTTGACAGCTTTGGATCCTATTATTTACGCAAGTTGTAGAACGTTTTCGCACCTAAGTATTGAGCCGTTTCATCCAATTGGTCTTCAATGCGAAGCAATTGGTTGTATTTCGCCACACGGTCAGTACGGGAAGGTGCACCTGTTTTAATTTGACCGGCATTTGTCGCAACCGCGATGTCAGCGATCGTCGTGTCTTCCGATTCACCGGAACGGTGCGAGATGACTGCTGTATAGCCAGCGCGTTTCGCCATTTCGATTGCATCGAATGTTTCCGTCAATGTACCGATTTGGTTCACTTTGATTAAGATGGAGTTGCCTACGCCTTCTTCAATGCCGCGGGACAGTTTTTCAGTGTTCGTTACGAACAAGTCATCGCCGACAAGCTGCACTTTACCGCCAAGGCGCTCTGTTAAGAGCTTATGGCCTGCCCAGTCGTTTTCATCCAAACCGTCTTCGATGGAAACGATCGGATATTTGCTGCAAAGCTCTTCATACCAAGCAACCATCTCTTCGGATGTTTTGACGATTCCTTCACCAGCAAGACGGTATTGTTTGGATTCTTTATCGTAAAACTCGGATGATGCTACGTCCATCGCCAACAAAATTTCTTCCCCAGGCTTGTATCCTGCTTTTTCAATCGCTTCGATAATTGTTGACAACGCTTCTTCGTTGGAAGATAAATTCGGTGCGAAGCCGCCTTCGTCGCCAACTGCCGTATTCAAGCCTTTTTCTTTCAATACATTTTTCAAGCTATGGAATACTTCAGCACCCATGCGCAAACCGTGGCGGAAGGATTCTGCTCCGACAGGCATGACCATGAATTCTTGGATGTCAACGTTGTTATCTGCATGCTCTCCGCCGTTCAAAATGTTCATCATCGGAACTGGCAGTTGCTTCGCATTAACACCGCCCAAGTATTGATATAAAGGAAGGTCGAGATAATCTGCAGCTGCATGTGCAATTGCAATGGACACGCCTAAAATTGCGTTGGCACCTAATTTCCCTTTGTTTTTCGTGCCGTCCAATTCGATCAATGCTTTGTCGACAGTGACTTGATCTAAAACTGAATAATTGTCGATTAGCTCGTCCGCAATTACTTCATTGACATGATCGACAGCTTTCAATACACCTTTTCCTAAATAACGGTCTTTGTCGCCGTCACGCAATTCTACAGCTTCATATTCTCCAGTGGAAGCTCCGGATGGAACAATCGCTCTCCCGAACGCACCGCTTTCCGTGAACACTTCTACTTCAACAGTTGGATTGCCTCGTGAATCAAGTACTTCTCTCGCTTGAATATGGCTGATGATTGGCATCTCAATCTCTCCCTTAGATTAAATTTGTACTCACATTTTTTACTATATTACATTCGAAATCGGTTTACATTAAAAACAAATTTAAAACAATGGTGTTCCCGACATTTCTTCCGGCTGTTCGATTTCAAGCAGCTTCAGCATTGTCGGAGCCAAGTCGGATAAAATGCCGCCTTCCCGGATGTCGATACCCGGTTTCGTAATGATGACAGGAACGGGGTTTGTTGTATGAGCCGTCATTGGCTCGCCTTCCAACGTCAAGACTTCGTCTGAGTTGCCGTGATCCGCAGTGACGATCGCCATGCCGTCTTTTACCATCAATGCATCGATAATTCTTCCGAGGCAAGCATCGACCGTTTCAATCGCTTTGATCGTTGGCTCTAACATGCCGCTATGCCCGACCATGTCCGGATTGGCGAAGTTTAAAATGATCGCATCTTGACGATCATTTTCGATTTCTTCCAATAAAGCTTCTGTCACTTCGATTGCGCTCATTTCCGGCTTTAAGTCATACGTAGCAACTTTCGGGGATGCGATTAATATTCGCTTTTCCCCTGCAAATTCCTCTTCTCGTCCACCGCTCATGAAAAATGTAACATGCGGGTATTTTTCCGTTTCTGCGATGCGCAATTGACGCAAACCGTTACGGGAAAGCACCTCGCCTATCGTATTATTCAAGTTTTCATTTTGGAACACAACTTCGGCTTGCACTTCTTCACTGTATTGTGTGAACGTGACAAATTTCAATTGCTCGAAGTTTTCAGGGCCCGTATGGAAGCCATCAAAATCTACGTCTGTAAAAGCTCTCGATAGTTGAATGGCACGATCCGGTCTGAAGTTGAAGAATACGACCGCATCTCCATCCTGTATTGTCGCCACCGGCTGTCCATCTTCCTCGACAACGAATGGTACAACGAATTCGTCGTAGATCTCTTCTTTATACGAAGCTTGAATGCCTAACATCGCAGAGTCAGCTTTCTTGCCTTTTCCGTCGACGAGCGCCCGATACGTCAGTTCAACACGGTCCCAACGCTTATCCCGGTCCATTGCATAGTAACGGCCCGAAACCGTTGCGATTTTCCCGACTCCAATGTTCTTCATCACTTCTTCAGTATGCTCAACAAATTGCAATGCCGTTTGCGGCCCAACATCCCTTCCGTCGAGGAAAGCATGTACATACACTTTGTCGATGCCGTTCATTTTCGCCATGCGCAGCAAGGCAAACAAATGCTCATAATGGCTATGTACGCCGCCATCTGAAAGCAAGCCCATTAGATGCAATGCAGAGCCGTTGCGTTTTACATGGTCCATTGCATCTTTCAATGCAGGTTTTTCCATGAAGTCTCCATCCCGAATCGACTTATTAATGCGTGTTAAGCTTTGGTACACAATCCGGCCCGCACCAATATTCAAATGGCCGACTTCGGAGTTGCCCATTTGGCCTTCCGGCAGTCCAACTGCTTCGCCGCAAGCCGTTAAAGTAGAGTGAGGGTAATTTTCCCATAGCAAATCAAAATTCGGCGTGTTCGCCTGTGCAACCGCATTTCCAAAACGCTCATCGCGCAGTGCGAATCCGTCCAAAATAATTAATGCAACTGGTCCTTTAGGCATTTACAGCAGCCCCTAACAGTTTTAAAAATGATGCAGGTTCCAAACTTGCGCCGCCTACTAACGCACCGTCAATATGCCCCATTGACAATAATTCGGCGATATTATCCGGCTTTACGCTTCCACCATATTGAATTCTTACTTGCTCGGCTACTTCATCGTCATATTCGCTTGCGATTGCAGAACGGATTTCCTTGCATACTTCATTCGCATCTTCTGCTGTCGCAGTTTTTCCTGTTCCGATCGCCCAAATCGGTTCGTACGCAATGACAGCTTCGCTCGCAAGCTTCGGATCAATTCCTTCAAAAGCTTTTTTCACTTGGCCTGTAACGACTTCGACCGTTTTGCCGCTTTCCCTCTCTTCAAGGGACTCGCCAACGCAAATGATTGGAGTGAGTCCATAAGCGAAAGCCGCATGGACCTTTTTATTGACGGTCTCATCTGTTTCATTGAAATATTGACGACGCTCCGAATGCCCTAAGATGACGTGGGAAACTTTCAAATCCGCGAGCATCATCGGACTTACTTCACCTGTAAAGGCTCCTTCTTTCTCTTCGTGCATCGTCTGCGCTCCAATATGCAATGATGTGCCTTCCGCAAGCTTGGCTAGCTCTGCTATGAAAAGAGAAGGCGGGCAGATAACTGCTTCGACTTGATCGTCATTTTGCAGCTCGCCTTTTACGCTTTCCACGAAGGATGCCGCATCTTTCATCGTCTTATGCATCTTCCAGTTTCCTGCTATAATTCGTTTTCGCAAAGTATTCCCTCCGATCATTTATCTTGTAGGACAGCTACGCCCGGCAATTCTTTTCCTTCCATGAATTCTAAAGAAGCGCCGCCGCCTGTCGAAATATGATCCATCTTTTCAGCTAAATCGAACTTTTCGACTGCCGCTGCTGAATCTCCACCGCCGATTACTGTATAGCCAGCCGTTTCGGCTACTGCCTCTGCCACTTGTTTCGTGCCATTTGAGAACGGCATCATTTCAAAGACGCCCATCGGCCCGTTCCAAATGACCAATTTGGATTGGCGGATCACATCAGCATATAATGCCGCTGTTTCAGGACCAATATCAAGTCCCATCCAGCCTTCAGAAATTTCATCGATCTTTACAGTGCGCGTAGTTGCATCTTCTGAAAATGCATCCGCAACGACTGCATCGATCGGTAAATATAAGTTGACGCCTTTTTCTTTCGCTTTCTCAATAAAGCTTTTCGCTAATTCAATTTTATCCTCTTCTACAAGTGAATTGCCGATTTCATAGCCTTGCGCTTTCGTAAATGTATACGAAAGGCCGCCACCAATTAAAAGGTTGTCGACTTTATCCAATAGATTGTCGATGACACCGATCTTGTCCTTCACTTTCGCTCCACCGATAATCGCTGTAAACGGTCGGTCCGGCTCCGATAACGCCTTTCCTAAAACATCTATCTCTTTCTGCAGCAATAAACCGCTCACGCCCGGGATATGCTCGGCAATTCCCGCTGTAGAAGCATGTGCACGGTGAGCAGCTCCAAACGCGTCATTGACGAAGACATCCGCCAAATCGGCAAATGCTTTTGAGAGCTTTAGGTCATTTTTTTCTTCCCCAGGGTGGAAACGGACGTTTTCCAATAAAATGATGTCCCCTTCCCCCATAGCACCAATCGCATTTTTCACTTCTTCACCAATTGAAGAATCAAGCTTGCGGACGTCTTTCCCCAACAGCTCCGACAAACGCTCAGCTGCTGCGTTCAAACGCAATTCCTCTTTCACTTCGCCTTTTGGACGTCCTAAATGGCTTGCCAAAATAACCTTAGCACCTTGGTTTGCCATGTATTCAATTGTAGGGATGGCAGCACGAATCCTCGTATCATCCGTCACTTTTCCGTCTTCCATCGGAACATTAAAATCCACTCGGCAAAAAACACGTTTTCCCTTCAGATCCATCTCTTTAATCGATTGCTTGGCCTTCATGAACAATGCACACCTCCAAAAAAATAAAGCACATTCCTCTCACAACTGATAGAAGTAAGATTCTTCTGCTGAATAAAAAAGAGGAACGGGCTTCTCCGTTCCTCCTACCCAACTATCTATTATAGTGGGTTGCCTTTCGAATGGCTATGATTTATACATCTCTTTCCTCTTAGAGGCCTTTTTCCATCATATAAAGCGCCAAGTCGATACAGCGTGCGGAGTAGCCCGATTCATTGTCGTACCAAGAAATGACTTTCACCATATTGTCTTGCATGACCATTGTGGATAAGCCGTCAACCGTAGAAGATGCTGTATTTCCGTTATAATCGATTGAAACGAGCGGCAAATCGCTATAGAACAAGATACCTTTCAATTCGTTTTCTGCAGCTTCTCGCAATGCTTCATTCACTTCATCTACCGTTACATCTTTCGAAAGCTCTGCAACGAAGTCCACTAGCGAAACGTTCGGTGTCGGTACACGGACTGCCATGCCGTCCAATTTCCCTTTCAGTTCCGGAATGACTTTTGTCACTGCTGAAGCAGCACCTGTAGTTGTCGGAATCATCGATTCTGCAGCAGCTCTTGCACGTCTGTAATCAGAGTGTGGCAAGTCCAAAATGCGCTGATCGTTCGTGTAGGAGTGCACTGTCGTCATCATGCCGCGTTGCACGCCGAATTTGTCATTCAATACTTTTACGACTGGTGCAAGACAGTTCGTCGTACAAGAAGCATTCGATACGATTTGGTCTTGTTTAGGATCGTATTCTTCGTTGTTAACGCCCATCACTAACGTTTTCATATCGCCTTTAGCTGGTGCGGAAAGGATGACTTTTTTCGCGCCCGCTTCAATATGCTTGCGAAGACCTTGTTCATCGCGGAATACACCAGTGGAATCAATGACAACATCAATTCCTAACTCTTTCCATGGCAATTGTGCAGGATCTTTTTCTGCATACACTTTAATTTCTTTGCCATTGACGTACAGTGAGTCGCCTTCCGCTTTTACGTCAGCATCCAAAATGCCGTGCACTGAGTCATACTTCAATAAATGCGCCAACATCGGAGCGTCCGTCAAGTCATTCACTGCTACGATTTCGATATCGTTTTTATCCATTGCTTCTCTGAAAATCACTCTGCCGATTCGACCGAAACCATTAATCGCCATTTTTAAAGTCATTTAATATTCCTCCAATTATTTTTTATTCGTTACATGTGATAGCATTGCTTTTGCTGCGCCTTCATCTGTAATCAAAATCGTTTGTTTAGGAGCGCTCGCCATATACGCTAAAATGGCTTCTCCCTTACTTGACCCACCAGCGACAGCGATGAGCAAAGGCACTTTTTGAAGCTGTTCTGTTTGAATGCCTACCGTTCGAATCCGATGGACGACTTTCCCGTTTTCATCGAAATAATAGCCAAACGCCTCTCCTTTTGCTCCATGCTCTTGTAGGTATAACCGTTCTTCCTCATTTGCATTCCTTAATGCCGCCATCCGTTGCGCATCGCCAATACCATGAATGACACAATCTGTTTTCTCATATTTGGCGATCATCTCTTGCGCGATCGCTTCTTTTTTAAAGATTTCATGCGCTTCACTGCTAAGCGATTCGGGGTAATAAAACGCACTGTAAGACGCTCCACACGCTTCCGCAAAAGAAGCGGCAATTACATTCGCCTGCAATCCGATTTCATTTCCAATACCGCCTCTCGCCGCAATGAAATGAATATGTTTGGCGTCGTCAAAAACTTCAATATACGGTGATACTGCCGCTACGGAACTACCGCCAGTCACAGCGACAATCTCCCCGTCGCCAATCCCTTCCATGAACTGCTGTGCGGCTTCTTTGCCAATTAAATTTTTTACAGAAGGATTCACATCACAATCACCAATTACAATTTTCACCGAGCGGATGCCTAATTTTGCAGTCAAATTACGGGCCAACGCCTCGCGACCCGACCATTGATCGATCGCCTCTCCTAACGAGGATAACAACCTGCTTCCTTCCTCCGTTACCGACGCACCCTCTTTTGCGACCCGGATGAGCCTCAGTTCCCGCAAGGCCTCCAATACAGAACGGCATTCCCTCTCCGTCAAATCGGCCATCAAACTTAAAGGACGTCTTCCAATCGGTCCAGCCGTCTCAATGAATTTTAAAACTCGATATCTTTCATGTAATAAATCCACCATTTCAGGCACAAGCTTACTTTGTAACTCAAACAAATCCGAGTCCATATCATGCACCTCTTTTCACTGTAGGTCAATATTTGCCCACGTAATATAAAATCGTCCCACATAGAGTAAAAAAAATAAATCCTTCTTGAATCCATTGTAAAACAACCGTTTCAAAATTTCAATTGATTGTGACCATAGGAAGTTTATTTTTCAATTCCCTTTCTTCATGTCAATAAACTTCCTATTGATGCCACTTCATTCAAATAATTCCACCAAATCAACATAACCAATGGATCCGTATAATAGCACTTCTCCATCCCGCTCAACGACAGGAATCATTAGCATATACTTCTCGTGCGCCTCGTCATCCGATTCAATATCGACAGTAGACCAAGTTAAAGGAAAATCCTCTTTCACAAGCTCCATCATCGCCTCTGCCTCATCACATAAATGACAGCCACGCTTCGTATAAAAAGTCACATGCACAACATTCCACTCCTAAACTTCTCTTCTTCCACCGATTATAACGCATAAATCCCAACAAAAGCGCATAAGCCACCTCGGAAACGTATAAACAGTCCTACTTAACGCATAACACAAATAAACAAATCATAAATCCTAATCCACACGCATAAACAGCATTTCCAAGCGCATAACACAGTCTGTTCCGAGCATAAAAAGGGGCTGTCCAATAAGTCCCTAAAATAGAACAGGTGGCGAAAAACGAATCGTTTTTCGCCACCTGTTCTTGTATTTTTCTCATTCAATACTGAAAGTAGCACGCGGACGCC
>NZ_JBBCZC010000049.1:0-24372 GCF_037144575.1 Sporosarcina sp. USHLN248 | reverse complement strand
CGGCATCCGCGAGCTACTTTCAGTATTGAATGAGAAAAATACAAGAACAGGTGGCGAAAAACGATTCGTTTTTCGCCACCTGTTCTATTTTAGGGACTTATTGGACAGCCCGTTTCTTATTCCTATTTTATTGTTTATCCCTATCAATATCATTCCCTCGGTCTTCATCGTAAGGATAACGTTCACCAGGTTCAGGTGTGTTGAATCCGTCGTCTGTATTGGATACTGTAGGGTCATTATCTTTAAATGCATCAGTCATATTTGAATCAGCCGGATCAGCCAATGGCAGTTCATCTGAGGAAGAAGTTTCATAGTCTTGTTTATTCGGGTATTGATCCCCATTATATTGTTTTTGTTCCCGAACTGCTTCGTCCATTGCTCGTTTTGTTTTGTCTGCTGTTTGACGCGCATTCTGCTTCATTTCACCTTTCGTCTGTTCCCAATTCTCTTTGGAAACGTCCGCCTCTTGCAAACTGCTTTCCATTTTGGATAAATAGCGGGATGCATGTTCCTTCCCTCCTAAACCGAATGCAAGTCCGAAAGCTAGCGCCACTCCGCCAAGGGTAAGTATGAAGGCAGCGTTAATAATTGCGGGCGCAATGCCTAATTGGCTGAGCGCCATAAAGAAGGCAAATGCCAAGATTGCGTATTTCGCTACATAACGCAATATGTGCGGGCTGCCGCTTTTCGTCGTCAAAATGCTGCCGACAAATTTTTCAGCCAAGTTCGATAGGTAGAATCCTACCGCTAAAATGATCAAAGCAGCGATTACCATCGGCAAGTATGCAAAGATACCTGTTGCCAAAGTGACCATGAAATGCAAGTTCAACACTTGCAAAGCCTCTACTGCAAATAGCAAAATGACAATCACTTGGACAATCGTTCCGATCATTTGGGAAAGCGTCGGCATTGTAATGCCTGTTTGTTTAACTCCCATCTTGCCGAATAAAGAATTGATTCCCAAGTTGTCCAATAGTGAGACGATAATCCCTTTAATCCACTTCGCTAACAATACGCCGACTAAAACAAGGAAAATGGCTACCGCAATTTTTGGCAGCATCGTCATCATATCATTCAGCATTGCGATCGCAGGCTGTGAAATCCCTTCAATGTCTAACACTTCCAAAGCTGAAATCGTTACAGGCAACATAATGAGGATGAACACAATTGTTCCGACTACACTCGAAACGCTCGTCCCCTTCACGTACGAAGAAAGCTTCAACTTATGAGCCGCACGATCAACACCGACCGATTCCAATAGCTTCGTTAAAATATTGCGCACAATTTTTGCAACGAGCCAGCCTACTAAGAAAATAAGCACGGCTGCGACCAATTTAGGAATGAAATGGACAATGCTTGATAGCATGCCTTCAAACGGACCGCTAATGCCACTTAATCCTAATGCGTGCAAGACAGCAGGAATGAAAATAAGCAAAATAACGTAAAACGAAATATTTGCCGCTGTCTCAACCCATTTCGATTGATCCACCTCTTTAGGTGAGGCCCCTGCTTTTGCAACATACTTATTCAAGTTTAGTTTTTTGCCTACCGTCAATAGTACCTTCTTAACGATTAACGCCAATACCCAAGCAAGCAATAAAATAAGCCCAGCTTTTAATATACTAAGAACCGCACCGCCAATTCCGGAGTACATCGTCATGAAAGGAGCAGCTATCATGGAAGCATTCATGATGTTAAAGAAGAGCAGGAAGGCCAAGAGAAGTATTCCATAGAAGAAGACCTTTCCGATGATTTTCTCCATATTCCATTTTGATTCTTCTACATCCAACCTTTCATTGACACGCGACTTCTTCAGCCTTTTCCGGACAGCATTTTCAACTGCCTTCGCAATGAAAAAGCCGACCAGCAAGACAAGCAAGCCAATGATCAGCTCGGGAAGCCAACTAAAAATATTCGACAAATACAAGTCTCTAAACATTGCAGCGTCCTCCATTCATTTACAATCTTACTTCGACTATTCCTACAAATGGACTGAGCTAAACCTATTTGTCTATAAAGTTGGCAAGCGATTCATATAAGGGATTTCATAATCAATTTACTTTTTATGACTTCTCACCAATAAAAGTATACCTCTCAAGAAAAACATTGCCGAACATACAACTAAAAAGGTCCCCTGGAGAGAAAAAAGCGTGTTGAAATGCCTCTCTGCTAGACTCGTTGGTAATCAACATTAAAATTGAAACTGCAATAAACTGTGTAGAAATCAATTTTCAAGACACTATAAAATCCCAATATTCAAGATAACATTTTTCAAAGTAACCACATGATTGATACTACATCGAAATGCAGATACCAAAAAAGCGAAGGAAGGAATCGAAATTCCCCCTCCGCCTTCTTACTTAATCTTCTTCAACTTCCATTCGGTTTTTCTTGAACATTTTCGATAGGATTTCGTAAACAATTGGAACGACAATCAATGTCAATAATGTCGAGCTGACAAGACCGCCAATTACCGTGATGCCTAAGCCTTTCGAAATTAATCCGCCGCCTGCTCCATTGCCTAATGCCAATGGTATAAGCGCACCGATTGTCGCGATGGCAGTCATTAAGATCGGACGCAAACGTGTCGCGCCGGCTTCTAACACAGCATCGCGCATTTTCATTCCGCTGCGTTCCATACGGACGATGCGGTCTACAAGAACGATGGCATTCGTAACGACAATACCGATCAACATTAAGAGACCCATCATAACTGGAACGGAAATGGTTTCTCCTGCAATTAACAGTCCGACGAAGGAACCGATCACCGCAAATGGTAATGAGAATAGAATTGCAAACGGTGCAACACCTTCACGGAAAGTTACGACAAGGATGAAGTACACAATCGCAATTGCGGCAAGCATCGCCATGCCAAGCTGTGTAAATGCTTCTTCCATATCAGCTGCAACACCAGCTGTATCGACGTTGACACCTTTCGGCAGATCCAATTCCTCAATTGCTTTATCGACTTCTGAAGTCGCTTTGGACACATCATCTTCTATTAATTTACCAGAAACAGTTGCATAATATTGGCCTTTGCTTCGAGACAACGTGTTGTACGTCGAGCCTTCTTCCATTTCTACAATATCGGATAGTTTGATCGTCGTGCCAACTGCTGTCGGAATTTCCGTTGCCAATATTTCATCAATCGATTTTGGTTGTTCTGCTTCTTCTTGTTTTATGACTACTTCCAATTCATTGCGATCTTTCCCGACGGTCGTTAACACTTCTTGTGTTCTTGTCGGATTCAGCATCATAATGATTTGGCCTGTCGTCAATCCGTATTGCAGCAACTCATCTTGTGTTGCTTTCAATGTATATTGAACATATGCATCTTCAGCGCTTGAAGAAACGTCTTCAATGCCTTTGTTTTCTCCCATTACTTCTTCGACTTGCTGTACTGCTGTTTTCAAGTCGTTCAAATCTTCACTGAAGAATGTATAGCTAATTTCATTTGTGGACATGCCCATTGAACTGAAGTCTTGGCTCTTCCACTCACCTGATTGGCCGATATTAAATACATAGTCTTCAATTTCAGTACGGACTTCTTGGAAGTTTTCCATGTCCGGATCAAAGATCAAATACATTAATGCACCATTCGACCCGCCACCCATCATTGCGGCCATTGGATCGGAGCTATCTGTGATGGACAATTGGACAATATCAATGTCCTTACGCTTTAGCACTTCTTTTTCTACAACTTCAACATTCTTGAGCGTGTCTTCCATTAGCTCGCCTGTCGCCGGTGTATACGTTAAATACATCACTTTCTCTTCATCGCTGCCTAAGAAACTAAAACCTATTAATGGAGTGAGTGCCAAGCTTCCCGCTAACAGCACAATAGAGATAACGGACGAGATGACTTTATGGTTCAGTGTCCATCCTAAGACACGCTTATACCAATTCGCCATTTTACCTGCCTCTTTATGCTGGCTTTCCGGCTTTTCTCCATAGATCTTTTTCCGGAAAAGGAAGTGTGATAGAGCCGGCACGATTGTAATCGCAACAAGCAATGAAGCACCAAGTGCAAACGACATCGTCAAAGCAAATGGCATGAACAACTCACCAACCATACCGCCTACAAAGATAAGCGGTGCAAATACCGCTACTGTAACAAGTGTTGATGACATGATCGGTTTAAACATTTCAATCGTCGCTTCGCGAATCAATGCACGTCCCGACAATTTTTCGGTTTTCAAATGAATTCGCCGGTATATATTTTCCACTACGACAATGGAGTCATCGATCACCCGGCCGATTGCGACTGTAATCGCACCTAACGTCATAATATTTAACGTAATGTCCAACCAATGTAAAATCATAAGCGCCATGAAAATCGAAACCGGAATCGACACAATCGAGATAATGGTCGATTTAATATCACGTAAAAACAGCAAGATGATCAGTACTGCAATCAATCCGCCGAACAGCGCTTTTTCAACCATTGTGGAAACAGATGATTCAATCGGTTCGCCTTGGTCGAGTGATACGTCTACAATCAGGCCATCGATTGCTTTTTCTTCTTCCTTAATTAACTTCTTCACTTCATTGACAACATCGACCGTGTTCGCTCGTTGCCCTTTGACAACTTGAATCGCAATTGCGTCTTCTCCATTTGTTCGGGAAACGGACTGCACTTTACCCACTTTTTCAATCGTAGCAATCTCTTCTAACTTCACGAACGGGGAAGGATTTGCTTCAGAAGGCGTTACGGGGATGAGCATGCCTTTCAACTCATCAACCGTCATGAACTTGCCATCTACAGCGACCGCTTGTTCACCTTCTTCAAATTCATATAAACCAAGAGAAACTTCCATATTGCTTGCTTGGATCATTTGTTTAACGGATTCTTCATCCAATCCAAGCTGAGCCATTTTCTCATCATCATATGTAAGCTCCACTTCTTCGATATGCTGCCCAGAAATCGTCGCGGATGCAACGCCATCGATTTTTTCGATTTTCGGAAGCAAGATATCTTCAACTGTTGAAGTCAATTCAACAATATCTTCTGATGTACTGCTGACACTTAATGCAACGACAGGCATCATATTCATGCTAATTGCCGTAATTACAGGTTCTTGAGCATCATCAGGCATTGTTACTGTTTCTAATGCGGATGATAATTCCCGCTTCGCTTCATCCATATCAATTCCATATTCGTACTCAACTTGAATACTGGACATATTGGAATATGAGTTTGAATATACAGACTTCACATGGTCTAAGTTTTCTACCGCTCTTTCCAAAGGTATCGAAACTTCTTCCATAACTTGCTCAGGAGTTGCTCCCGGATAAACATCCATCACCATTAAATACGGAATCGAAATATCCGGCAATGTCTCTGTTTTCATCTGCGTTGCAGAATAAACCCCAGAGACTGTAATAATAATCGTAAGCAACCAAACTGCTAATTTATTCTTAAGAACAAAATTGACTAAGCCTTTCAAATATTACACTCCCCTATTTGACAGATTTGACTCAGTTATTTATCATAGTGACTAATCGGTCAATTGTCAAACGAAAGAGTATGGAAGCGAGGCAAAGAAATGACGAAAAAACAACTAATTATGGAGAAAGCCGTGGAGTTATTTGCAGAGCGTGGGTTTGAAGCGACTTCGGTTCAGCAAATAACAGACCATTGCGGTATTTCCAAAGGAGCGTTCTACCTTTCATTCAAATCAAAGGATGAATTGATAATCGCATTGATCGATCACTTTATGAGACAGTTTACCGCAGATATTGACTACGTGGTCAATCAGACGAAAAACGATGCGGAACTTTTATATAATTTTTATCACTATATTTATACTTCTTTCAGCAAACACTCTGACTTTGCAAAAATAATTGCGAAAGAAATGACACAGTCTTTCAATGAAGATCTTTTCTCCAAAATACATGTTTACAATAAAGCTGTTGAAAAAACGATTTTAACAATGATCGATCGGCTGTATGGGGAGCAGCAAAAAGAATTACGATATGACTTGGCTTTTTGCATAAAAGGGTTGATGAACACTTACTCAGAGTTGTTTTTGCTCTATAAATTGCCATTAGATATGGAATCATTAGTTCAGTCGCTCGTTGAAAAAACGAATCTTTTAGCTAAAAATATGACCATACCATTCATTACCGACGAGCTGATCCAACTCATCGATCAGCCCATGGAGGAACTCACTTTGGAGAATGTACTCCAAATTGTGAATAAAAACATTGAAGAAATGGATGATTCAATTGAAAAAGACTCATTGATCCTTCTCAAACAAGAACTATTGGAATCAACAATGCACCCGGCAATTATCAAAGGACTATTGGAAAATATTCAGCAGCACCCGCATTGTAAATGGGCTGCTTATGTTTTGAGAAAGCATTTTCATATGGAGTAATGATAGTGGAAACTGCATCATAGTTCGGGTGCAGTTTTTTTATTGAGTATCAATATAGTAAATCATAGGCATCCAAAATCAATTGAAACTCGCGTATAATGATCATACATTTTAAATGTTTGGGTTTATTACAAAAAACACTGTCAGAGGAGGTATTATACTGAAAAATATAGTCCGTTCTATTTTCATTGTTATTATTTTAGCTGGCTGTAAGCAAACATCCTCATTTCATACGAATGGCCAAACAGAAGGAATCGCTATTATAGATGACCAAAGCTATACAATGGCAATTGGGGATTATGAGTGGCGAGATCATGACTTGATTCTCAGAAGTCTCAGTGGTTTAGACATATATGAGCTATCAGAAGCATTCGATACATTACACGTCGATAAAGGCGCTACAGTGAACATTCAATTTGATCACTCCCCTTCTTCTATTAAGATTAAACAATGGAACGAGGATCATTCAAATAAAGCAGTTGAACTATATGGTGATGAATGGACTCTCCCTGTGGTAGAGGGGCATTATATATATGAGGTGATTGTGGAATGGAACAACGGAAAAGCGACTTACGCATTTGATATCCATGTAAATTGAAATTAAAAAACAACAAACGCAACACATTTTGCTACGTTTGTTGTTGAAAGCCTCTATGTCACTCACCAATTACTCGATTCAACCCATGAATAACACCAGCGTGTACACCTTCATGCCAAATAACGAATTGTGCAACGGCATCAACCGAATCCATGGAAAAAATAGTACCTAACTTAACCGGTTCTGGCAGGACTTCGTTTAATTTTCCTTCCAAGGCCGCGGATACACGGTTTGTCTGCTCCTGCAAAGCATCGAGGATTTCTTCATTTGTCGGTGGTTGGCCTTCCCAATTCGCAGGGCTCGTTCCGGTAGCAAAGAATCGCCCCCAGTCTTCGTGCTGCTTTTCATACGTAGGTAATACCAACCCAATAAAATGTTCCATCGTGACATAAATATGTCCTGCATTCCAACGGATCGTATTATTGAACCCTGTTGGCTGTTCATCCCAAGTAGTTTCCTTTGATGATGACAAGCGCCCGATCGTGTATCCTCTTGCAAATTTCAATTGTTCAATTGTTCCCATTTCATCCGCCTCCTTTTTTCTATATCATACTAAAAGAAAATGAAAAAAGAAAAGCAGATGCCCACGTTGTTAGGCTCTGCAATTATTCTAGATCGATCGGTCTGTCATTTCTTTTCTGCTTGTTCCATTTTTCGTGTGTCGTCCTGTTGAACTCATGGCTATTGGATTTTTCGGGTACACCCATTTCTGTATGTTCTGTATGGAATTCATTTATAAGCGGCTTGTTTTCACTATAAGCGGATGGATGATCCATACCTGTTTTATCTTCTGCATTTTTACGGAATTCATTCGTCCAATTCGAGTCGGCAGGGTCCGCCAGAGGCAATTCATGCGTAGGTCTGGCCCCTTTACCGGGATGCAAAATCTTCGGTTCCAAGTCCTTTTTATTCGGATATTTACCATCTACGATCGTCATATGGATTCCTCCTTTTTCTCCTCAAACACGGAAATCCGGTGCAAGGCGAGAAGTAGTCTTCTTCTTTTCCCTCATCTCACCACAATCAAACCTATTTTTCGAAATAATTTGCTTAGGAAACATCATTATGTTTTTGTCGTCAAACTAACTACAGTTTATTAGTTGCGGAGTGATTGCATGCAAAAATGGTTCGGATCTCTTTTCCCAATTGTTAGCATCTTTATTTTATTGTGGATTGAGCAAGGTATAGGTGTATCCTATGGAATTAAAACAGCAGCGAAAGTTTTATTATTCCTTATCATTCCATTAATGCTTTTCCGTTCAACAAAATTTCCTTTTCTGCGCTTTCGGAACGCGGACCGAAAGAGCATTCGACTAGCACTCGTTTTGGGCGGATTCGTTATGGGAGTCATTATCATCGCTTTTCTTTTATTGCAACAGCTCATTGATATAGCTGCGTTGCGTGATGATTTGTTGCAATCCGGCATTACACCTACTGTCTTTCCATTGATTGCACTATACATATTAATTGGAAACTCGATCATTGAGGAATTCTTTTTTCGCGGACTGTTGCCTACCCTTTTAGGTGAAACAAAAATGCGATTCATCCTGCCGCCTTTCTTTTTTGCCATTTACCATATCGCTATCTTCTTGCCCTGGTTTACATTGCCGATTTTACTATTGGCAGTCGGCGGACTTTGGGTTGGCGGTTTGATTTTTCAACTTGTAAATGAAAAAAGCAGAACCATCCTGCCATCTTGGACAATTCATATGTTTGCGGATGTAGGCATCCTTTTGATCGGGATATGGATTTACTATTTTTATTAAAAAAACTGCACAGTTACAATTAAACTGTGCAGTGTCTATTTTATTAGCCAGCAGGAACCGTTACCGTCACTTTAAATAAATCTCCATCTAATTCGATTTTCATCTGTCCGTTATGCATGTCGACGATTGATTGTGCGATCGCTAATCCTAACCCAGAACCGTCTGTATGACGTGCTGTATCTGCGCGTTTGAAACGCTCGAACAATTCATCGACATTTTCGCCTAATTCATACTTTGTTATGTTTTTTACAACAAACTCCGCATTATCTCCCATTTTGCGAAGCGTTATATACACACGTGTGCCGCTTAATGAATATTTAACCGCATTGACGATCAAATTATCCAATACACGCCACCAGCGTTGTCCATCGACGTATGCGATGAACGGTGTTTCCGGAAAAGTCGTTCGGAAATCAAGACCCGATTCGGCAATTTCTTCAGCATGTTCAGCAAGCGCCTGCTGCAATAGCTGTGTTAAATCGACACGTTGCTTATTCAGTTCCAAGTTGCCGCTTGCCATTTTTGACACTTCAAATAAATCCTCGATCAGCGTTTTAAGGCGTTGTGATTTTTTATCAAGTATGTCCACATATTTCGCCCGCTCTTCAGCATCAAGCGTTTCATCTTTCAATAGGTCGGTATACGTAATGATTGATGTCAATGGCGTACGTAAATCATGGCTTACATTTGTGATCAATTCGGTTTTCAATCGCTCGCTTTTCGCCTGCTCACTCATGGAAACTCGGACGCCTTCGCGAAGATTGTTCAAGTTTTTGGCATGTTGCGCGAGTGGCGAGCTACCCTCGACTTTAATGTCTTCATTCAACCGGCCAGCAGCCATTGCTTCCGTCGCTTTCAATATGCGATTCAAATACGCAGAGCGCTTAATGAAAATATAGAGCACTGGCAGAGCAAAGAAAACAACACAGAAGACATACACCACAACAAGAAACGGGTTCATTGCCGCGAAGACAAAACCTATTCCGGCAAGGAAAAATCCAATTAGCAATATGAAGGACTGGACGCCGATCGATCGATTCAAGAACATTTCTTGCAACGCTTTAAAAAATTGAGCAGTATAACTATTTTTCAAATCAGCTTCAAAAACACCTATTTGTTTCCAACGTTCAATTATATTTACAAGCTGAAATGCAAGAAAAGCTGTAACAATCACGCCTCCTACTATGAAGGATGTCAGCCATACGCCCCATCTACCTAAGCTTTGGTACATAAAAAAGTTATGCAAATTAGAATGGCTTTCGACATAGCCAAGCAAAATAAAGGATGTAGCGAACAATAAAGCAATCTTCGCATCTACTTTAACGCCTGAATACCAATTTGCAAACGCTGTTTCCGTCACCCATTCTTTTTGAAACTTAGCGACAGTAAGCAACGCACCTAGTGCCAAAAGGCCGATAATATAGAAGGCAAACGTCATTGATTTTCCCCGATTGAAATCTTTATACTGTGAATACAGCTCTCCGCCTTTTCCAATAACAGTTTTTGGTATAATGACTTCACCTTCAAACAACTTTACTGGATTGGCCATATTTAATATATCTTCGTCTGTTACATAAACTTCCGAATCATCGTAAGAGATGGAAGACCAATCCCCTCTCACATGTCTATCAGGCAATGAATAAGCCTTTAAATATCCATTAGATGCATTGAACTCTTTTTTGTATATGGATGATGCATAAGTATCCCCGAAAGTATAGGTTTCACCGGTATCCACGTCTGTAAGTGTATAGGCGATCGGCAAAGAAAATGAATTCATTTTAATTTCATTCAAATATTGCTCTAAAACTCTTTCCTTAGCTTTACGAATTTTCGCCTCTACATGAGCATCACTTTCAAAATTCTTTTTGATGTCTTCCAATTTTTTATTGCGCTCTTCGACTAATGTCGTTAATAGATCTTCATTGCCATTATCTTTGGCATCTGCAATTCTCGATACATATTGATCGTGAATATTAGAAAGCTGATCTGCCAATGTTCCATAGCGAGTTCGATGCTCTTCTATTTCACTGTCGGTCACAGTAATTTTTTTCATCGCCTCTTCTTTATCAATCGGATTTAGTATGGCAGGACCGATGTACTCGTAAAATTCTTCGATTCGCCAAGATATGTCATTGGAGCTTGCAAAGTCTTCGGTAATCAGTCCTATTCCTTGCCTCGCAAACGACAAACTTCCAATGAGCACAATCGTAACGAGCGCAGCCCAAACGAACAGCATAAATTTACTTTTCATCAGGCAGTGCCCCCTCTAATGATGCGTGTAAAATAGGCAATTGCCCGAGTTGAACGTTCCCATCCGTTACTGATCATTTCTACAATCGATGGCATGCAATAAATGATCGTAAGTATTGCAAGTACAATCGCCAAGATTGACCAAACGACCGTCCAATCATTTCTCGATTTTGTAGCCAATGCCCCACACCACCTTCAAATATCTTGGGTTTTTCGGATCTGCTTCAATTTTCTCGCGGATTTTTCGAATATGGACCGCAACAATATTTTCCGCATTATACGCTTCTTCATTCCATACACGCTCGTAAATTTCGTTGATGGAAAACACGCGGCCTGCATTCTTCATAAGTAGCTCTGTAATTTTATACTCGATCGGCGTCAGTTTCACAGGCTTCCCGTCAACAGACAGCTCTTTTGCATTTTCATCCAAGACGAGTCCATCAATCTCCACTTTCTTCTGCCCATCATACGTGCCTAACTGCACATACCTGCGAAGCTGCGATTTGACACGCGCCATCAATTCCAATGGATGAAATGGCTTCGTCACATAATCATCTGCACCGACCGACAAACCATGAATCTTATCCGAATCCTCCGCCTTCGCACTCAGCATAATGATCGGAATGTTTTGCGCCTCCCGAATTTTAAATGTCGCCGCAATCCCGTCCATATTGGGCATCATAATATCAAGAATTAGCAAATGTACTTCATTATTTTGCAATAAATCAAGCGCCTCCCGCCCATCAGCCGCCTTTAGCACATCATAACCTTCATTTTTCAAGTAAATTTCTATCCCATCGCGGATCTCCTTATCATCATCCGCCACAACGACAGTGAATCTCGCCATCATCCGCACCTCGCTTTTCTCTTATGATACCAATTGTATTGCTTAAATCTTAACATTCCCGCAGGTTAATTATGAAGAAATTCTTAAGATGGTAAGATAGGAACCTAAAGATACGCTACGAACGAATACTAAACAAGATAGGTTGGCAAACTGCGGTGGTGGATTGGTGGAAAATATACTTGAAACGGTGGTAAGTCCTTCTGAATCTGTGGTAAAGGGCCGAGTATCGGTGAGAAACTTTTTTACTTGCCGGTTTCTATCTCCCTTAACAAACATAACTTTTCCACTTATGAGTATTGGGGTTCATTCCCCCGAGAATATTATCAAAAAAACGATTGAAGTGCTGCCACCGTATCAACTAGGGATGCGTCCAGATGGTGGGCGATCACATAAACAGCTGCAAGCAATATTGGTAAGGAAGACATTCGTATTTCCGCATAATCCGCAGCCTACAAGCACATCCTTTTATTCATCGGGAGGTGATTAGGTATGTCGAAAGAAAAGAAAATTAAAAAAGGGAACACATTGGGTCGTGAAGAATTCGGATACGGGTTTGACATGAGTCCTGACGATATGGATGTCATCGGTAAAAATGACAATGCTAAAAATAGAAACAACAAGAAAAAGAACGATGAAGAGCAACGTCCTCCTACAAACGGATAAACATTGTTGACTTTTTCGAATAAAATAACTATAATCATTTCAATTACATCTTACTAAAGGCAATGAAAGGGAAAAGTAAAAAGAGGATGTCGCATAGAGAGCTTCTGACGGTGGAAATGAAGTGGACAAATCTTTTGAACATGATCCTTGAGCCTCGCACTGAACGCTTTCCGGCTAGTAGGATGCGACGAGGGTTGGCGCTTGTTATCCACGTCAAAGTATACTGCTTTTTTGGCGTGTACTTTTGAGGCATTCGGCGTAAGTCGGCTGTGAAGTAAGGTGGTACCACGGATTCAAACCCCGTCCTTATCGTTTTTTCGATAAGGATGGGGTTTTTTGATTTCCTGAAAGGAGGAAGAATGGATGAGCGTTTTTATAGGAGGAGCTTGGCCATATGCGAATGGATCTTTGCATTTGGGACATATTGCGGCGTTATTGCCGGGGGATATTTTGGCGAGGTATTATCGACTGAAAGGTGAAAATGTGCTATATGCTTCAGGAAGCGATTGCAATGGCACGCCAATTTCGATACGCGCGAATTTAGAGGGCGTACCTGTTAAAGAAATCGCCGATCGATACCATACTGAGTTTATCGTTTGTTTTTCTCGGTTGGGATTTTCGTATGATATTTACACACGAACTGACGGCACGTTTCACCATCAAGTCGTGCGGGAAGTATTTTTGACTTTATTGGATAACGGTTTTATTTTCAAAAAAGAAGTGGAACAGACGTATTGTGAGTTTGACGAGCGGTTTCTTCCTGATCGTTTCGTCGAAGGCATTTGTCCGTATTGCGGAAGCCGGGCACGGGGCGATCAATGCGACAATTGCGGCTCGATTTTAGATCCGCTTGATTTGACGGATCGCACTTGCAAGCTGTGCGGCAATGAACCTACCGTACGAAAGACTGAGCATTTTTATTTTAAATTAAGTGCGTTTCAAGATGAGCTTGAGCAATATGTTGCAAATGCGAAAGCTGAGGGGAGATGGCGTGAAAACGCGATTCACCAATCTGAACGTTATTTACGGGAAGGTCTTCATGACCGGGCAGCCTCAAGGGATTTGGCGAACGGCGTCGGCATCCCGATTATCGGCTATGAGGACAAAAAAATCTATGTGTGGATCGAAGCGGTAACAGGGTACTATTCAGCAAGTCGGGAATGGGCTGCGCTAAATCGTACCGATGATGCGGAATTTTGGAATGAGGACACCATTTCTTACTATGTGCATGGCAAGGACAATATTCCTTTCCATACGATCATTTGGCCAGCCATTCTTTCAGGGATCGGCAAAAGTGCTGCATTGCCGACACATATCGTTTCAAATGAATATTTGACATTAGAAAAAAGGAAGCTATCGACGAGTCAAAACTGGGCAGTATGGGTGCCCGACCTATTGGACCGCTATCATCCGGATTCATTGCGTTACTTCCTGACGGCAAATGCTCCAGAAAACAGGGATGCTGATTTTTCATGGCGGGAGTTCATTTACAGCCATAACTCGGAGTTATTGGGGGCGTACGGGAATTTCGTCAACCGGACATTAAAATTCATCGAAAAATCGTACGGAGGAAGTGTACCAATTGCAGAAATCGATGCCGATATAAAGAAGAACATCGTGGAGCTGTATGCAATTGTCGGCGACAAGATTGAAAACGGCCATTTCAAGGAAGCAATCGAGTCGGTTTTTACATTTATTCGCCATGCGAATAAATTTTTCGACGACCAAAAACCGTGGCTTCAAGTAAATGAGGACACGGCGGCATGTGACCGGACGATGGCGACTTGCACTTATGCCATCGCTAACCTATCGCAGCTGCTCTCCCCATTCCTTCCTTTTTCAAGTGAGGAAGTGCAGTCGATGCTGAAACTGCGCAATCCTGAATGGAAGGAAACCGAAATCAGGAATTTGACATTGGAACAAGTGAAGCCGCTATTTGAACGCATCGACAAAGGGCAAATCGAGGTGGAATTGGAGCGGCTCGAAAAACAATCATTAACTAAAGAGAAGTAAAGTGAAGCCTTAGGCGTCCGTTCAATTTTACTCTTTCGGTCGCCTCGGTTTTTTCACTATATTTTCTTGTATACATGATGGAACTTAAGGGGTCCCACTGTTCCCACGTATGAATTTGTTCATCACTTATTTTTCACATCAACCAATTCAAAACGCTCACAAACAAGCAGCATGTCCTTTGTAAATTCGCGTCCAATTGCTTGTAATTCTTCTTTAAAGAACTCTTCATGAACGTCCCACCAATATTGATAGCTTCTGTCCCCTTCACCTTCCGCAATAGCAAACTCTTCCGGAACTTCATTCATCGGTGATAGTGTAACCTCCACTGTTTTAATGATTGCAACAGGTTGATCCTCACTGTTTAGAATAATGCTGTAATCTCCTATTTGAGGGATCGGTTCATTTTCCAGTTCGTAAAATACATGTCCGGAACAAGTTGCCGTTTTAATGCCATCTACTACTAATTTGGCAAGATAGTTAGGATTCCCCCCAAATTGCCAGGCAGCAACAGACTCAGGTTGTTCCTTGTTTTTCCAGTACTCATTCCAGTATGTCTGTGCAGCTTGATTCATCATTTTCCCCCCATTAAAGCATTCATTTTTTAGTACCAATGCGTTAAATAAACAACGAAGAACAATGCATCTGAACGTATCCTTCATGCCTACAATCGCCAGAATAACCGGTAATGTTAAAACGATTCCAAATGCAATCTTATAAAAAGCTCACTTGCTAATTATCAACTTCCTCGTCTTTACCTTTTTCTTTATGCTTCTTACTTAACGTTTTTATAGATTCTGGTATTCCGACAAAGATGATGATACCACCTATTACCGTTAAAAAGGTATGTAAACTAATTCTTTTTATTTCAAGACTAGTAAAATAACAAGAAAGAAGATTCTCCAATAAAAAAGAAATATATTGTATTCTTCAAGAAAAACACTCCTGCTTTGTCGCCGATGGTCTGATTCAGGCAAAGAGATCTCCAACCACTTACCTTTTAGTGGATTATGGCACTTAAATCTCCCAATTGAGCTCTTCAATATTTGATCATTCCAATTCTCTAACACACAAACCTGTAATGCACTGTGACACTACGTCAGGTCTGTCCAAATAAATTAAATGACCTGATCGCTCGGCAAAAATCAGTTTGCTTTTCGTAGATAAATTTGCCTGGTCAGTAATAAGTTCTCGCCATTTCTCTTCAAACACTCGCATTTCCCATTCAGGAATCCCTTCCTCCACGCCATGCTTTATGCAATATTCTTTATCCCTCCCGACTACGATAAGTGGAACATCAGGAAATTCACCTATACTCTTTACAATTTCAGCATCTGTTTTCCAGTTTTCCAACTCAGAACGCATTGCTTTGTACAATGTAGGATTTACTTGGAATTCCAATAGTCTTTCTTGTATTGCGAGTGGGAATTGCTTTTGTTTCTCAGTTAGCGAAGGGCTAATTACTTTGCACAGTTCCTCCCTATTCATTGAAGAGTAAAGGCTGCATTTTTCTATCCACGCTTCGTCTGAAGAATCCTCATCTAATATAGGTAAATGTAATGTATCAAGAATGCTAAAATCAACAGAAGTGGAATCGACAAACACACCCCCTCTTATATGATTTGGAAATAATTTAATAAAATGTTGTGCACATAACCCGCCATAGGAATGCCCGACCAAAATGATCGGCTCATGGATCGTTAATTGAAGAAGCAATTGCATTAATTCGTCAGCGACTGCTCGGGTCGTTCTACTCTCTTCCCCAATTTCGCTCATGCCAAGACCTGGCCTATGAAACATAATGACTTTATTTGTTTTACTCAATTCCTCGGTGACTTCATGCCACTCATCAAAGGAACACCCCATCCCAGTCAATAGAACGATTGGTATTCCATGACTTCCTTTTTGTACAACCTCTACTTTTCTGCTATTTATAACTATATTTTGGTTGATTCTACTCACCCTTTTTAAAGTCAGGTACCATTTAATAAAGGTTAACAGCCATCACTTTCCACTTCGCTTTTCATTTACAATAAAACCAAGTTCTTGAAGCTTCTCTGCAATTTCCGGATCGATCTCATTTTCTTCCTTCATGATCAAATCATCCGTTTCAATTGCTTTGAACGTATTGTGAATGGATTTCAACTGATTCATTTGCTCAACTGTCGGCGGATTGTTCGCCATTTCGTTCAGCAGGGCGATTACGCCTTCTAAAGAAACATTCATCTCTTGATTCAATTCAGCAACGATTTCCAACAACCCTTGAGCATGCCTTACATCCGATAGGATTGGTTCGATGATTGCCATTCTCTCCTGAGGGTCTTGAAGTGCAGGCTCATCTGCGTCCAAAATGAATAGCGTTTTCTTAGTAAATGCTGTTGCCATTAATTCATATGCCTCTTCAAAAAATGCATACGATGCAGTTTGATTAAAGTGATCATTCACGTTCTCTTTTTTATAAACAGTCTCTTTCCGATATCCTTTTTCATTTTTATCGTATGTGAATTGTTGAACAATTTTATCGGCATGCTGTGTTTTAAGCATAACGATTCCCGGTTTGCCATCGAAGGTTGTTGTGCCAAAGTCGATTGAGCCTAACTGGACATAATCATCAAAAAGCGGATACGTTTCCTCCCCATCTTTTACTACTAACAGCCAGTTCTGACCATCGTCCCAAGCAAATTGGCCATTGTCCATTTTCCCTGCGTTTACATAGAGTTCAATTTCTTCCTCTTCTCCATCCCCATCAATGTCTAATGTTATTTTCTTATAAAGCGTTTGCGGATATTGTTCAATGTCTTTTGCTGTGATCATTGAATTATCATCACTAATTTGTTGATTCGTCGCTATTTCGTGCGATGCCCTTTCCTCTTCAATCGTTTTTAAAAGAGAATCTCTTTCTATTGTAATTTGATCGATTTGCTTTTTTAGTTCATGAATATCTTCGGTTTGATCAGAACAACCGACAAGTATACCTAATAGACATGCAACCCCGATTAAAAAAACTCTCATTTCTCTATCTCCCTTTAATAGACTTTCTGCCCTTTTGTTCATTAATCATTCAAGTTGATTTTAATAAGAACACACCTTATCCGGCATAATAATATAAAAAAGCGATACCAAACGACACATCATTTTAATATCGCAAACGTCTTACAACCTTATACCGAAACTAAATTTTCTCTATTGGTTTGCGTAAAATTTTTTCCATTGCTTTTCTTTTTGCCAATTCATCGATCAGCTTGTCCAAATAACGAATCTCCCTCATCGTTGGTTCTTCGATCTCTTCTACACGGACACCGCAAACTACCCCTTTTATCAAATCCCGTGAAGGATTCATTTGGGGAGCTTCTGCAAAAAACGTTTCAAAATCCGTTCCGTTTTCCAATATCTCTTTTAACTCTTCTTGGCTGTAGCCTGTCAACCAACGGACAATTTCATCGACTTCCGATTTTGTACGTCCTTTCTTCTCTGCTTTCGTAACGTAATGTGGATAAACACTCGCAAAGCTTGTTGTGTAAATTCTATGTTTGGACATCATACATTCTCCTTCACATTCGGTTAGATGGAATAGTTGTAGTAAACTTTATTTTATTATAACGCTAATTAAAGTTTTTTGATCTCAAAGCTTCAATTGATCCTATTTAAAAAATACAGTTCCATTCTTTTCTGCCAAGATCATTAAAAACATTGGTCTCCGGTTTTCATCTTCCAATTCGGGATTCCCTTTTAACATTTCATTTGAAGGAAATGATTCCTTGACTGCTCTGACCATAAATCCTGCATCAATCAAATCGTTTGTATAGGTTGCAAACGTCCGATGGTATTTTGTAACATCCTCATTTAAAAACAATGTTTCACGTATACCTTCTATTTGATAGTTATCAACTGGCCAATGCAGGCGGTTCCCTTGCTCATCATAATGCCAATCCTGCTCTTTTCTAGAAGTGAAAATGGGGTGTTCCACAGAAAAAACAAAACTGCCGCCAGGCTTTAGATAATCATAAACCTTTTTGCAAATTGCTTGAAACGACTCCACATAGTGAAATGCAAGCGAGCTGATCACCACGTCAAATTGGGAATCTTGAAAATCGATATCCTCAATTGATGATTGAATGTAAGAAATTAATGGATCATTTGTCATTTTAATCGCTCTTTGAATCATTTTTTCTGAGATATCTACACCTACCACAAAGTTTGCTTGCTGCTCACGGGCATATCGACAATGCCATCCAAAACCACAACCTAAGTCGAGTACGGTCTTATTTTTTAAATCTGGTATTAGCTCTTTTAACATATGCCATTCCCCTGCACCCTCAAGTCCTTTAACGGAACGAGCCATTTGTTCATAGGCTAAAAAGAAATTTGGATCATCGTATTTATTTTGTTTCATTATCAACCATCTCCCGTTTGGTGATCAGTTAGGTTTTACGATTGCCTAACGGAAATGTGATGTATGCTAAAACAATTCATTTAGCGATTTATCCCTGCTGTTGAACGTTATCAAAGAAAAAACTTTTATAATACTCAAGGGAAGGAACGACAATGCCTTCATTAAACATCTTTTCGAGCTCCAATATAGTAACCCATTTAGCATCGATTACCTCTTCGGGCTGAAGCGCGGTATCTTCGATGGAAAAATCATGGGTAAATAACCAAACGTCACGAAAATTGTGATGACGTCTTTCGCTTTTCACCAATTTTCCGTTAGCACTCGATAGATCGATCCCGATTTCTTCTTTTACTTCCCTCAAGGCAGCTTCTAAACTGTTTTCACCCGCTAAAGCCGACCCACCGGGGCATTCCCACATGTTTGGAAAGCGCTTATCAGGATGCCGTTTAGCCAACAGTATTTCTTGGTTACTATTAATGATCCAAATGGAGACGACTAAATGATAATCTCCTTTTGTAAGCGGTTTTCCTCGTTCATGTACCCTACCAGTTTTCATTCTGTTTTTATCATATACATCCCAAAGCTCCATCAAATCCCCCACCTTCCACTATGATTCTTCGCTCTCAAACCAATTCAACGCCCGCTGTTCCAATTCCTTTACAAATGGATTTTTTGCTTTGCTGTAAAAAGCTGTATCATCGTGTTGTAGAGCCAACTTTTCTTTCAAACTTGCATACCGTTCAACTTCTTCGGAATGAGTTCTCAAATATTCTCGCAGTATTAAGTGTCTGTCTATGTGCGGATTGCCCTGCTCATAAACATGAATATGATGGGTTCTATTCTCCCCTCCCTTTCGAAATAATCGCCTACCTTCAATTCCCCATTCACCCGCAACATCATAACCTAACAAATGCATTTGCTCATTAAACGCATCGATTTTCTTAATGTCTTTTACGATACACATCATATCTACAACAGGCTTTGCCTTCATGCCTGGAACAGAAGTACTCCCAAAATGTTCAAACTTGATGATTTCCTCTCCGAATAGATCTTTCAAAAATCGAGCTTCATCGTTGAACATTTGAATCCAATTTTTATCGTACTCAGACAGCCGCACTTTCAAATAAACCCCTCCTTATCAAAATACTAACATTTAGACTATATAAAGCCGATGCATGTTTCTTCCTATTAAAGCTTATCCGGCAAAACCCTCGTTCGTTTCCTTTGCATATCCAAAAAACGACATTTCGCCGTTTTCGTTTTCCACAATGCTGTAAGGATGAATTTGGTCAAAATATCTTCGAACAAATTTCCCCTCACCCACATGGTAGATCTCAATATGCAGATTGCCGGAAAATCTTGTAAAATATAATTTTCCATCTATGAATTGTACTTCAATTTTATCTTTCAAGTATGTTCCGCAATACTTTCTAAGCTGACTTTCATTCAATGGAACCTCTCGACGTTTAGCCGGGACAGCTACGTCAACATGATGGAGAATATCCGAAATTGCATTTCCTAATCGATACTGATTAATCGCTTCATTATTAGAGAGAATGATAATGCAAAGATCTTCATCGAAAAAATTTTGCATATATGTACTAATTCCAAGATGGTCCCCTCCATGGGAAAACTTATCTGTTCCATAAATATGCTGATGCTCGAGTCCATAGCAATAATTATTTTGATTTACGCGAAAAAACCTCATATACGCTTTATAGGACAATAGTTTTCGATCCCGCAAACAGATATACCATTTGTACAAATCCTTGCAGTTTGAAATGATAGCGCCTGCCCCAATGCTAAATTTTTCATTAAAATATGGACTTTTAATTGTTCCATCAAAATCTTTCACGTAATTACATGATCTGTTTTGAATCGGTTTACAACCATCATCCACTTCGCTGTTCATCATTTGTAAAGGAAGGAAAATGTGGTTTCGGAGAAAATCCTCGTATGTTTCTCCTGAAACATTTTCAATGATCCATGCGAGCAAATTATAGTTCGAGTTATTGTAATCAAATTCCGTTCCAGCTATCTTTGTCGGCTTTTTATTAATACACTTTTTGAAAAAAGCATTTCGAGAATACTCCATTCGGTTATAGCAAGCAAAAAAATCATCTTCAAAGTTCGTGAAATTATATAAACCCGAGGTATGTGATAATAAATGATGAGTCGTGATTGAAGCGTCAATCTTCAAATCGGCTGGTAGGTATACGTTTGCAGGTTGATCGATATCTATCATTTTCTTATCACAGAGGAGCATTATTGCAAAGGCGGTAAACTGTTTTGACAGAGATGCTATGGAGAAGCGGGAGTTTAGATCATTTTTTATTCCAAACTCGATACTTGCGTAACCATATGCTTTTTCAAAAAGCACCTCCCCTTTCCGAATTACTTGGATAACTCCGTAAAAATCCCATAGCTTTAGATATTCGTTTATATACGTTTGTAGTTTCGATTGTATTGCTTGCATTGGCCCACTCCACACATAATTTATATTTCATTCAGAATGTACCGACAATGATGTATACTATAGTAAACTAAAAAGAAAAGGTGGTCTACATCTACCTTTACTTCCAATCCAACCATAGGATTAAAAAACTTGGAAGGATGAATTTAATATTGAAACCGTTACGATTTGAAATAATTATATGAGTAGTAAAAAGGGAGGATATCATTGTCACAAGGACTTATACATCATATTGAAATATATGTTTCTGATTTGAAGAGTTCAGTTGACTTTTGGTGTTGGCTATTAGAAGAATTAGGATATGAGCCGTTTCAAGAGTGGGAAAGTGGACAAAGTTGGAAAATAGGAGAAACATATATTGTATTTGTTCAAGCAGACGAAAAATTTATGGACATACCTTATCATAGATGTCGGGTAGGTCTAAATCATTTGGCATTTCACGCAAGTTCCCGTCAACAGGTTGACGAAATGACAGGAAAGTTAAAAGAAAAGGGTGTGAAAATCCTCTATACTGACAAACATCCCTTTGCAGGAGGGGATGGGCATTACGCTGTTTATTTTGAAGACCCAGATAGAATTAAAGTAGAATTGGTAGCATTTTGACCTCTACAATTGGAGGTCTTTTATTATGCACTTCTTAACATCTCAAATGTCCCGCCATTCACACAATATAGCATCTGTTCATCGTTGACGGCTTCTTAATACAAGATATCTCGATACCTTTAATAAGGCATTAGCGTTATTTTCAAGCATTAAAATTCCACATAAAATGGTTGTTTACTATGATCGAGACAGTACTCTATTCTTTGTCTGAAATTGCCGATAGTTACCATTTCCAATGCTATCTCAATTGGAAAGAATCCTACTTCTAAACTCTCTGCCGAAGTTGTTAATTTGCCCCCAATCGGCTTTGCTAAAAATAGCGTATTACAAATTGATTTATTCACGTTTTGAAATATCCCGCAGAAGTTAAGAACTTCAATTTCAATACCTGACTCCTCTTTCGTTTCCCTAATTGCTGCCTCTTTCAAAGACTCGCCTTCCTCAACGATTCCACCCGGCATTTCCCAACCTCTCATCGGCCCTTTAATTAATAGAATTTCATTTTGATCATTGAGTACAATCGTCGCAGCCGATACAAAATGTTTAGGTGGTGTGTAAACATGCGTTGTATTTTGTTCCAAAACATCGCCCCCTCTATTAGTTGCTTAACAATTATGCGAACTGCGTAGTAAAAAAATTGTTGGAATCTATATGCCTCAATCTTTGCCTATCCCTTTATCGGTAAAGATTTTGCAATGTTAGGTAGCTGAATGTCTTGTTGAATGGCGCCATATTTCGATAAACACGATTCTATCCTAATTACCTATCGTTTTTGATTAAACTAAATAGTCAATCGGTTGAACTTCCTCACATAATTCACTTTTTATAGGTTTCATTGCTTTATTTTTAGGCATCGTATAACAAAAGGGACTAACAGCCTTGTTAATCCCTTTTGTTATCATTTTTTTATTATATGATGCTCTCAATCTCTTTCAGAAGTTCATAGGCACCGTCGGATTTATTTGAACAAACTACGATTGTCGCTTTCTCAACAGGGTAGTATACCGCCCGGAAATTCGCGCCTGGATCGTATCCCATTTGGATATACTTAACTACCTTTTGATCGTCGTTTAATAACATATAGCCACTGTAGCCATAATAAATATTTTGTTCTTCATTTACTATTTCGCGCGGTTCCAACAACATTTTGGTCATCTCTTCGGACAGCAGTCGGTGATCCATTAATGCCTGCCAAAAATTCACGATGTCCTCAGCAGTAACGTACGCCCCGCCATCAGGGCCCCCCTTCGCTGGCAGTGAGTACACATTTGTTTTCCATGTACCATCTGGTTCTTCAATATAACCAAGAGCCGTTTGTTCCGGCAAACGGTCCATTTCAAAGTATCCAGACCTCTCCATGCCTGCTTTACGAAAGATTCGTTT
Source organism: Sporosarcina sp. USHLN248 (assembly GCF_037144575.1). NCBI lineage: Bacteria > Bacillati > Bacillota > Bacilli > Caryophanales > Caryophanaceae > Sporosarcina > Sporosarcina sp. USHLN248. The sequence goes on along the minus strand of NZ_JBBCZC010000049.1, from coordinate 1,006 downwards.
CTCGACAAATTCAGTGAAACTACATTCCGCTACATTCTCTACAATGAGACCTAACAATATATAGCCAGAATTATTGTATTGGAACGAACTGCCAATAGCTGCTTGCATTTTTTCGTTTTGAAATAAAGGCAAGAAATCCTTTGGAGACCTAATATTGTACATTGGGTACGATTTCCACAATGACTCAAAATCATCTATTACTTCTTCGTTAAAATAGTCTGGGACTCCGGACGTATGTGTTAGTAAATGATGGATCGTAATGTCCTCATGAAAGTATGGGAACTGTACATCAACACAGTCCTTTAATTTCGAGTCAAATGATAGTTTCCCTTCTTCAACTAATATGCAAATAGCAATTGCTGTGAAGATTTTGCATCCCGAAGCGATCGAAAATCTCGTATCCAACTCATTTAAAATCTTTTCTGAACGGTTTGAGAAACCGCAGCTACCCTTTAACAGTTCATCGCCTTTTTTAGCATAAAAAGCACCAGAAAAGAAAAGTTCTTTCTGTTTTTCTTCTAAAAGATTTTCCTTATGTTCTTTCATCATTTTAACTCCTCCTGAATTCCGTCTATTCTTCGTTTTTAAAGGAATTCAGCTATCTTTTTCATACCATGTAGCGGATCATTTACTGTTCCTCCCTATCTACAAGATAATAGTTAAATTTTATAGGATTATTTATTCAAATGCAATTCAAATCGTAATTTTCAGTAAAGATCGTTAGAAAAATATAGCTCTTTATCAAAATAAAAGGGAGTACACGACTAAAGTTGCTATTAATATAAGAACAATTACTACTGTTCCCTTCCAACCTAAACCACCTACTAAATCGGACAGATTGCTACCGTGAATACTGCTTAAAGGGCTCCTTAATTCTCTTTGTCTCAGTTTCTCTCTCCTCGTATATTAGTAGTAAGAGCTCTTTCCGATAGAATTTCCAGTTGATCCGGACAGCTGGAGGCCGTCTATTGGACTCCTATAGGAAATGGATGCCTTACGGCTTCCC
>NZ_JBBCZC010000048.1:0-24499 GCF_037144575.1 Sporosarcina sp. USHLN248 | reverse complement strand
AAGCGTGCGCCTGGAACGGAAAGCGACGGTTGTCAGGGGTTCCCCATTTATTCTCCAACCAGAAAGGGACTATCACAGAAAATCAGTTTTCACTGACTTTCTGGACAGCCCATTCATTATTCAGTGTACAGAATAGGATTTACTCCAACCGGCATCGGCAATGCCTTCGTTAAATCGTATTTGTCAAACTGATCTTGAACAACATTTTGCAGTTGAACGCTCATGTCAAAACTACTTGCAGTTAGCATAAAACCCTCAATCATATTCAATGCCTCATTTGGTGCCAACGTTGATAAGTCGAGCGGTTCAGTAAATTGGATTGTCACAATCCCTTTCGACTCCTCAACGGTATAGTGAACCGTCTCTGGAACGATTTCTTCTACAATTTCATTCTCAGCCTTTTTCATGGATAGTAAAGCGGCGCTAACCGAGCTCTCATCACCATTTTCATGCGGCACTAAATATTCCTGTCCTGTTGGCATTATATATTTAAAATAAGGAGAATGCCTTTTCAAAGCAAACTGTTCGAACTGTCCTACATACTCGAACACCACTGGGCTGTTTTTCTCATCAACAACTTTCCATTCATTATAATTACCAAAAGTCGCTTTCGCCGAATTTTCATAAACTCCTACTGCAGCCGGAGACATGTCGTATTGGTGATCTTCTGGCACTTCGTGGATAATTGTGCCGTCAGCTTCACTTATAGTTCCTTTATACGGATGATAATCATCAAATCCGTATGCCTCTTCATCAATCTTAGGAGCGAATTGATTGTAAAGAGCTACAAGGTCCGGCTCTCCTTTTACATTTTGGGTTGGTATAAGAATGGAGACAGGTATAACATTCGCTTCATGAACAAGGCCTAACGGCAACATTTTCATCCCTTCCATCTCATCTTCCAAAACAATATGTGATATTGCCATATCGGCAGTAGAGAATGTGCTAATGTTCGGTTCGTCAAAAGCGGCATTATCCGCTTCCGATTCGCTTTCCTCTGTGGAATTTTCTAATGCTCTTGAGTCTTTTTGACTCATCTTCGATTCAGGATAAGATTCAACTGCTGTATCCGTGCTATTTTTGAGCATAGATGGAACAATTAAACTGACCATTATCAACGCTGCAATCGTTACAATCGCTGGGATCCAATTATGTTTCTTGCGGCGTTTCGACTCCTTCAATCGGCTATCCGTTTTCAGCCGTTCCAATATTTCCGAAGCTGGACGGTCATCCTTTACTTTCGGCATTGAATGAAGTAATTGTTCAATTTTGTCGTCATTCCAATGATTGTCATCCATTCAACTTCCCCCTTCTGCCGAAAGAGCTTTCAACTTCTTTTGCAATGCTTTAATTGCTCGATGCTGTGTCGTTTTTACCTTACCTTCCGACCAGCTCAAAGTTTCTGCGGTTTCTGCAATGGATAGCTCTTGAAAGTATCGTAAAACAATAACCATCTTCTGGTCTCCCGTACATGTATTCAATACTTGCAGCATTTGCTTCATATCATCATTCATTTCAGCAATTTCATCAGGTTGGACATCAGGAGAAACGAGCTCACTCTTTTCCCAATCAAACTTGTCATATAAGTGTTTTTGCCTTACAGATTTTTTTCTGAAATGATCAATCGCCACATTTTTAGCAATTGAAAACAGCCACGTCTTCTCGGAACTTTTCCCCTCAAACCCGGCATAGGCCTTCAAAACTCTAATATACACCTCATGCATCAAATCTTCCGATAATAATCGATCCCCTGTTAAATAGGTAAGAAAATTGAATACATCCTGGTGGTATGCTTCATACAGCCGGTGGAAAACGGAGTCATCCACTTAATCCCCCCGTTCAATACATTAGTCGTAAATCGAGATGATAAGTTTCATCTCAGCTATAATGATTTTATTCCATATTGTTACATAAAAACTTATTGCTCCTCTTGTAATTGTTCAGAAGGATGATCTACAGGGAGCACGCATCTGAATACCGTTCCTACTTTTTCTCCTAATTCCGCAGAAATTTGCCCTCCATGTGAATCAATAATTTTTTTTGCAATTGCCAAGCCTAAGCCAGTTCCCCCTTTTCCTCTCGTACGTGCTTTATCTGCTTTATAGAAGCGTTCAAATATATATGGCAAGTCCGCTTCGGGAATGCCCGTTCCTGTATCAGCAACTAATATTTCTATATTGTCCATTCTTTTTTCGACATAGACGGTCACTTTCCCTCCATCGGGAGTGTGTCGGATTGCATTGTCGATTAAATTGGTGAAAACCTGTTCCAAACGATCAGCATCCGCATTAATAATAAGATGTTTATTATTTTCATCATATTGAAGAGAAAGCTTTACATTCGCATCCCTTGAAATTTGCATGAATTTCGTTATGACTTTATTCATGAAAGGAATCATTTCAAAACTATTTTTGTACAAGCGCATATGCCCTGATTCCATTCTTGCTAAGTCAAGGAGATCCGTGACAAGCCGGCCCATCCGCTTAGATTCATCATGGATGATCTGTACCATCTCATTACGCTCTTCATCACTAGCCATGACATCATCGATAATTGCCTCACTATATCCTTGAAGCATGGAAATCGGCGTCCGCAATTCATGAGAGACGTTGGCGATGAAATCGGAACGGAGTTTGTCCAATTTATGTTGATCCGTCATATCCCGCAGTACTGCCACTGCTCCCCTAATACTATTCTCGCTATAAAGCGGGCTAATGGAGATAGCATAAAACTGGCCGCCTAACTCAAGTTCATCTTCGACTTCTTCAGCGAAAGAAATGACATGCTCTAACATATGAAATACTTCCGGAGGTAAAGGTTTGTCCTGCTCTCCTCCATTTTGCCAATTTTGTAGCAAACGATCTGCCTGAGGATTGCTTAACAATATTGTATAGTCACGATTAAAAGTAATTACCGAATCGGTCATGGATGTCAAAATACTTGATAATTGCTCTTTTTCCTGTTTAATTAGTTCCATTTGGTATTTCAGCTGCCTGCCCATTTGATTGAAGGCTGTTGCCAATTGACCGATTTCATCATTTTGATTCGCTCGTAGCCTCGTATCAAAATTTCCTTTCGACAATTCAAATGCAGCTTGCTTCATCCCCCTTAAGGGAGAGGTAATTTTCGTAGAAAGGAAGAATGCGAAAAAGGTTGTTAATACGAATGCAATAAACGCTGAAAGAAAGACAATATGCGTTGTCCGTTTCGTTGTCCTATGCACTGCATCTAAGCTTTGGTACATAATAATTGAATGATAAACTCCATCTTCCTCTAAAAATGGATAGGACAGCACTAAATATTGCTCCATAACATGCTCATCGTTAATGGATGGCAACACCATCTCTTTTACAGACTTTTCATTGAGCGTAACTGAAGAAAAAAACTTTTCCTCTGACATAATTTTTCTCTCAATTTTATCTTCGTTCAATCCTTTATGAAATGAGTCTAAAATTTGTCCATTCGAATCAACTAATAATGCATTTGTTTCGTTATCTAAAATATCCCGAATAATTAACCGCATCGCATTTGCATCTTCATGATCAATAATGATTTTTCCGATCGTCGTCGCTTCTCGTCGCAAGGTGTCTTCCGCTTGTTTCGTGTGAAAATTATCCAAAAATTCCAGCAAAAGAACGGTTACGATGAACAACACAAAGGAAACGAGAAGCAATATGGTTGCCCATAGCTTCCCGACGATAGAATTCCATATTCTATTCATTCATTCGGCACCTCGAACTTATATCCGACGCCCCAAACCGTAACAATCATTTTAGCCGCACGTTCAGAAACACGGCTTAGCTTTTCACGTAGCCGTTTTACATGCGTATCAACTGTTCGCAAATCTCCAAAAAACTCATAATGCCATACTTCCTTTAATAATTGCTCCCGATCAAACACTTTGTCTGGTGACTTAGCTAAGAAATAGAGTAGCTCGTATTCCTTAGGGGTCAAGTTTACTTCTTTCCCTTCTGCAGTGACGCGGTGAGCATCATGGTCGATTGTCAGTTGTGGAAATACGACAAGATCTTTAGAAGTTGTAGAAGCGGTAGAATTAGAGAAAGTTACAGATCTTCTTAAAATCGCTTTTACGCGCAATACGACTTCCCTCGGGCTGAATGGTTTTACGATGTAATCATCCGCACCTGTTTCAAAGCCGGCTACCCGGTCCGATTCTTCTCCTTTCGCTGTCAACAAAATAACGGGGGTCATCTGTTTTTGTTCACGAAGTTCTTGCAACACTTCCATACCATCTTTTTCAGGCATCATCAAGTCAAGCAAAATACAGTCATATTGATTGGTTAGTGCTTTCTCCAAAGCTTCTGCACCATCAACCGCCTCTTCAATTTCAAAGCCTTCGCGCGATAAGTACATATTTAAAAGACGACGGATACGATCTTCGTCATCCACAACTAATAATTTTACAGTCTCTTCCACAAATGAAAACCCCTTTCATAAAGATTCCTAACTTTATTGTACAAGTTGCAAGAAAAAAAAGAAAGACTGTACAGCCTTTGAAGAGCTGCACAGTCCTTAGGAATTCAATAACTCGGCGCTCAATGTTCAGGAATTTAGACTCCGGCGGCAAGTTTTTCTTATAAGGCAACAAGCGCCTTATGTTCAAGACCTCCGACATACAGGATGTATTAGTGCCGACGTTGTCACAGGACGCCCCTCTTCGCTTTTGGTATCATCCAGACTCCGAGGGGCAGCCCTTCGGGTCACTTCAGAACAGAGTCTAAGGCAAAAAGCGCCTTATGTTCAAGACCTCCAACGCCTGTCGAGGCTAAACGGCGTTCTCCGCTTTTGGTATCATCCAGCTACGAACGCCAGCCTCTCGGGTCGTTTGGGCCTGCACGGTGCAGGTCATGCAGTCGTTGTCGCAGGACGCGACGTTTTTAGACTGCCTTCCTTTCCATAAGGCAAAAAGAACCTTATGCTTAGGCTCTCCAGCGCCTGTCGAGGCTGAACGCCGCCCTACGCTTTTGGGATCATCCAGACTCCGGGCGCGGCAGCTCCTCGGGTCACTTCAGAAAAGAGTCTAAGGCAAAAAGCGCCTTAGGCTCTTTTCTTCCAGTGCCTGTCGGAGCTAAACGCCGCCCTACGCTTTTGGTTAAGCATATGAGTGTAGGCCGGCTATGATTAGGTTGACGGCGATTAGGTTGAACATAATGATGACAAATCCTATGACTGCAAGCCAAGCTGATTTTTCGCCTTCCCAACCGCGCGACAGTCGCAAGTGAAGGAATGCTGCATAGAATAGCCACGTAATAAGCGCCCAAACTTCTTTAGGATCCCATCCCCAAAATCTAGACCACGCTTCATGCGCCCAAATCATTGCGAATATGAGTGCTCCTAATGTAAAGACTGGGAAGCCGATCAGCACTGAACGATAGCCGATTTCGTCCATCAGCTGTGAATTCGCCTTTCTCGCAAACGGCTGGAACAGAGCCGCAATTGGCTTTCGAATTATCAACCGCAAAAGTATATAAAGTACAATACCCGTCATGACGGACCAAACGAAAGTTGTTAGCGTCTTAGCATTGACTACTGCCGGCATTTCAGCCCATGGCTCCATCGTACCCGGTGTCTGGGCTTCATATTGATGCATTCCGAATAGCGGCGGATAGTTGTATTCAATCTTAGCTGGTCGATCATTTTTATCAATGTACGTAAAGTGCGCCTCGTAACCCGCAACTTTAAACGTAGTCGAAGATAATACGAAACCTACTACGATAATAAGAACGAACATTATGCTTTCCAGCCAGAAACGTTGCTTGGACCCTTTTGTCAAATCCACATTTTTCAGCAAGTAAATTAGGCCCGCCACTGCGCTTATTGCCAATATGGATTCGCCAAGTGCAGCGGTAATGACGTGTATCGTCAACCATTTACTCTTAAGTGCCGGAATAAGTGGCGTCACCTCTCTTGGGAACATCGTTGCGTAAGCGATAATAATGATAGCGATCGGCAACGCGAAAAGTCCTAATGAAGGTGTTTTATATAAGAAGAACAGTAATATGAAAGCACCGACTAACATCATGCCAAAGGCAGTTGTAAATTCGAACATATTACTGACAGGTGCATGTCCAGAAGCCATCCATCTTGTTATAAAATAACCTAAATGAGTGATAAAACCTATAATTGTAATGGTTATACCTATTTTACCCCATCTATTGTTTCTATAGGATGCTTCGGATTTCGCTCCTTTAACTGCGCCGCCAAAACATACTGTAGCGACCATATATGCTATGAAAGACACTAATAGTAGGTTGGCGCTTAAGGATGCTAATCCCATTATTATTTTTCTCCTTTCTCTACTTCAGTTTCAGACTCTTTGTCTAACCGATCTGTGTATGAAGGTAGATTTGCATATTCTTTGACCGTATCAATTTCTTTCTTCAAGGAAAAATAGTTTTTATTCGTATGGGCAGCCAATAGCATTTCATTATTTTTGCCTTTTTGGACCCAAATCCTTCTATGATTCCAATACGATCCTTGGACAACACCGATCATGAAGATCAATCCACCTAATAGAAGGATATATAAGGTTTTATCTTTCCGGATCGTCAAACCAGAAATATCGCGTGTATCGGCACTGACAAATTTCACTGCATAATCATTGTTCTCTGTTTCAAGTGTTTGTCGGATCGCAACAAAGCTTTTCTCGCCCTCAGGTTTCTCCGGAGTAGACATTTTGAAAATGAACGCAGGATTGTTTGGAATTGGAGATTTTGAAACAGGTTCTCCATCTTCCACCCCTGCATAATCCGCATAATAACCAATTAACTCAACCCGTGCACCATCGTTTAACTCGTAAATGCCTTTCGGATCATCCAGGTCAATTGTAAACTCACCGAAGGATTTTCCGGTTTCCTTTTCAATCAGTTGCATTTTCATGGATTTCAGTTCATCTAAGCGGTAATCCATTTGGAAAACATTGTATCCATCAAATTTAAGTGGTTTGTTGACGATTATAGGATACTCTTTCACAACTTCAAGATCTTCTGAACCGGGGAGTCCTCCCTCTTTCGCTTTGTATAAAACGACATTCGTCTGGTAATTTTTAACGATTGAAACTTTATCCAAAGCGTCGCCAAATACTTCATCCGCTTCTTCTTTCGTATAGTTTTCCATTATGAATTCTTTGCTTTCCAAATAATAATCCGGTGCACCTGGAATATTGCGCAATTCACCTTCGCGGATCCACATCGTTTCATCTACATAGAACCCTGGAATGCCTCTTAACAAAATACCGAATAGAAATATGATTAAGCCTGTATGGTTAACATACGGACCCCAGCGTGAAAAACGGTTCTTTTCCGCTAAGATCGCTCCATCTTCCACTTTCACATTGTATTTTAGCTGCTTTAGCTTTTCCTCAGCTTTGCGCAATGCCTCGTCTGGATTGTCAGACGTTCCTTCTCCATAAATTCTCTGTCTTTTCATAAATGAAGAATGCCGCTTCGTCTTTTGCTTTTTCAATGATTTATATAGCGGAATAACACGGTCGACACTTGCAATAATGATCGACGTGCCTAACATGCCGACGAGTACTTTAAACCACCAGCTGTTATACATATCATGAAAGCCAAACTGATAATAAAGTTTGCCGAAAATGCCATAAAGCCGTTCATAATAAGCCGCTACTTCCGCCTCCGATTGAGCTGGCACGTAGAGTTTCTGCGGAAATAATGTACCGATGGCAGATGCAACTAATACAGCGACGATAATGCCGACCCCAACTTTTACACTTGAAAAGAAGTTCCAAACTTTATCAATTAGCGATCGTTTGTACGTTTGGGATCTTCGCGCTGACCCTTCATAGCGCATGTCTACAACTTCACTTTGTTTTGCTTCTTCGGTTAACGGTCGTCCGCATCGTTCACAGAGGACCGTTCCGAACGGATTGTCATGTCCGCATTGGCATTTAATTTTACTCATTGTGAACAAACTCCTTATGGTTGAATACTTTCCATATACGACTTAATCTCTTCCTCTGTCATCTCGGTCGTAATGATCTTCGTTATTTTCCCATCTTTATCAATTAGAAATGTTGTAGGAAGCGGGACGATATTAAACGTATCTCTTACGTCTTTCGTCTTATCAATAACAATCGGAAAAGTCATACCGTACTGTTCACGAAAAGTATCCACTTTCAGATTCGATTCACCAATATTAACGGATAGCACTTTAACGCCTTTATCCTTAAATTGCTGGTATTGCTCTTCAATATAAGGCATTTCCCGTTTACATGGCGGACACCAAGTTCCCCAAAAGTTTAAAAACACGCCTTCCCCTTGATAATCTGATAAGCGATGTTTATTGCCTTCCAGATCTACCAATTCAAAATCAGGCGCCTTGTCCCCTACAGCCAATACTTTTACTTTGTCTTTCGAAAATATGGAAAAAAGAATTGCTGATGCAAGTAAAAGTAAGACAATGCCTCTAAAAATCAAGCGCTTCTGCTTTTTTTTCGCGTTGGACACTCGTTTAGCCTCCTAACGATAAATAAATTCAAATTCAATTATAACAGAACAGGTTTTGTAAAAATGATCAAGTCGTGATAGGTTTGTGAACATTATGATCGCGATGTTTATCCTATCTTGCCTGTTTCGGCTAGCACTCGCAATTGCTTTACTTCATGTGTTGTCAGTTCGCGGGACTCTCCCGCATTCAACCCTCTCGTCGTCAAGTTGGCAAATGACTCTCGCTTCAACTTTTCAACTGGACAGCCAATTGCATCGAACATTCTACGAACTTGACGATTTCTTCCTTCGTGAATTGTAATTTCAACGATCGCAGTACCACCTTTTTTATCGACTGATTGCATTTTTACACGTGCCGGTGCAGTCATGCCATCCTCTAAACGAATTCCTTTTTCTAACTTCCGTAAATTTTCCCGGCTTGGAATCCCTTTTACTTTCGCAATGTATTTCTTTGAAATACCAAACTTCGGATGCGTCATCAAATATGAAAAGTCACCATCATTTGTTAAAATGATCAATCCAGATGTATCATAATCAAGACGCCCTACAGGAAATATGCGTTCATCGACCATCGGCAGCAAATCTAACACCGTTTTTCTGCCTTTCTCATCACTGACAGTCGATATGTACCCTCTCGGTTTGTATAGTAAATAGTAGACAAACTGTTCTTTGACAAGTTCGACTCCTTCCACTTCAACTCGGTCAGTCTTGGAAACTTTCGTTCCTAATTCTGTTACGACAACGCCGTTCACTTTTACTTTTCCTTCAATAATCATTTTCTCTGCTTTTCTTCGTGAAGCGACACCTGCTTGCGCTAATACTTTTTGTAATCTTTCCAATACGTCACCTTCTTTCCACCTCAAAAAATTATGTCATATTTCAGCTCAAATGAAAAGAAGACCGACCTAGAATAGGCAGTCTTCCCATTTCTTTTTTCATTATTGCTGATGAATGATAATTTCTGCAGATAGTAGTGGCTCATGGTCCAATGAAACAATCCAGGTTCCTATGCTTTCTTTATCCTTCCCTCGTGGAACATAAACGACATGAGAAACTCTTTCACGTTCTTCATCTGTTAATAAAAGCTTTAAAGGCTTCTTTAATACTCCTTCAATTCCTGGCAAAATTGTGTAACGACCTTTTTTTGCTACGGTTTGCAGTTTGTATTCCTTAAATTTTTGATCGGCCAACTCCGTATGTGTGTTCCAATCATTGCCGTCATTTAATGTGACGATAATTAGTTTTTTTCCATCTTTCTCAAAAAAAGTGGCTAACGTCCTGCCGGCTATTTTTGTAAAACCTGTCTTGCCCGCTACCGCGTACTTGTTTGTATGAATAAGACGATGCTTATTTTTATAGCTTCTAATGCCGTCCTCATTTCTTTGGACAAAATTCTCTGTCGATGCAATTTTTTTAAATTGTTCATTTTGCATTGCATAATATAACATCAAACCAGTTTCATACGCTGTGGAAAGATGCTCATCATCGTGAAGACCCGATGGATTTGTAAATGTTGTATTGTCCAATCCGTATAAATTCGCTTTCTCGTTCATTAAATCGACAAAACCATCGACAGACCCTCCTGCATACTCCGCTAATGCATATGCTGCATCATTCCCTGATCTAAGCATCAACCCATACAATAATGTATCGCTTTCGACTGTAGAACCTTGTTCTAAATAAATTGAAGAACCTTCCGCAGAAGCAGCCTCAGGCGAAATAATTACCTCTCCTTTTGGCGCCCCGCTTTCAATAAACGTGAATGCTGTCCACATCTTCGTCAAACTGGCAATCGGCAATCTTACATTTTCATTGTATCCGTCCAAAAGCCTTCCTGTGTCGCCATCAAGCACTGCCCAAGCATGTCCGCCTGCAGCTTCCTTCGGGGAAGCGGCAAACAGGATTGATAGAAAAAGGACTATAGCCACTGCACGTTTCAAGCATCGTTTCCTCCTTCGTCGTTCATTTCAAATGCTTCTTGGAATTTTGTCATAAACAAATCCGTATCTCCACTTTCAAAATCAATACTTTCATCATTATCCGCAAGTGGAGGTAAGTCGTCTATGGACTTCAAGCCGAAACGATCCAAAAACAAATCCGTCGTACCATACAAAATCGGCCTGCCACTGCCTTCCAACCGCCCTTTCTCCATAATCAGCCCTTTTGCTACTAAAGTTTGAATTGGACCATCAGATTTGACACCGCGTAAGTCATCGATCTCAACTCTAGTGACCGGCTGTTTATAGGCGATGATTGCCAACACTTCTAAAGAGGCTTGCGTCATTGACTTCGGTGCAGGATTTTCAAGCAATCGCAAAATGTCATCCGCATACTCTGCTTTTGTTACTAATCGATAAGCTCCACCATATAGTTTAAGCGTAATTCCTGATTCCATACGATTGTCATATGATTCCAGCATTTTTTTTAACAGTTCTTCTATTTGTTCCTCATCAGTATCAGTTAACACGGATAGATGATTTGCTGTAAGTCCTTCATCCCCAGCTATGAATAAAAAACTTTCAATCATCCCGATTAATCGATGCTCATTCGACATCTAAATTCCCCCTCATTCCGAGCGTCACCGTTAATTTTGAAAAATTGTCTTCTTGCTGTACAATGACGTCAAGACGTTTCATTAGCTCCAAGAGGGACAGAAAAGTGATGACGAGATCGGATAGATCTCCCGTCTCAAATAGTGATTCAAAATCACAGGTGCCACCTCGTTGTTCCAATCTCGTTAATATATTTTCCATTTTTTCACTTACAGACAATTCGGATCTCAGGACACTTGCCGTAAGCGGTGCACGCAGCTTTTTACGCTCCAACATTTTCTGAAAGGCAGCAATTAAGTCAAAGACATTCATTTTTTCATCTTGATCTATGTTATGAGGCTCTCCGAAAGCAGACAAGTCCTCCGGCAATTTAGTAAAATGAAATGAACGGTCTTCGGCAGATTCCTTAAGATTTTCAGCGGCTTCTTTGTATTTTTTGTATTCCATAAGCCTGGCGACAAGTTCATCACGGGGATCCTCTTCCATTTCGTAATCCATGCCGTCTTCTAAAGCTTCCCCTTCATGAACAGGAAGGAGCATTTTACTTTTTATTTCCAATAATGTCGCCGCCAAAAGCAAGTACTCGCTTAGCTCGTCCAATTCTAAAACGCGCATAGCGTGCAAATGTTCCATATATTGATATGTCAATTCCGCCATCGGAATATCATAAATATCAATCTCAAGTCGATTGATTAAATGTAGCAAAAGATCGAGAGGCCCTTCAAATGCCTCTAATTTAACTTGGTATGTCATATTCTTCCCCCATTATGTATAAAACCAAATAGTGATAGGAGTGATTCGATGCATCCTTATTACCATCCGTTATTCTTAAAGTTTATTGTTTATTTCAATAGGAATCAAGACTACTTCGAATGTCATGAAGTGTTGGAAGACTACTGGAAAACGTTTGATCATTTTAATAAAAACCATCCGTTAACCGCGTTTATTCTTCTATCAACGGGACTCTATCATTGGCGCAGAGGCAATATGAATGGTGCAACCCGTACGCTTGTGAAAGCTCAAAGCCGTTTTCTTTTATTTCATGATAATGAAATATACAAAGAAAAAATAGACTTCCAACGTTTATATGATGATACGAAAGCTGCTATACTAGCGGTGAAAAACAATGACTCTTTTTTTCCCGTTAAACTTTACATTTCCTCAGAGCAATTGCAAAAACTTGTCGATTCACTAACTGCTACTATGGAACTGTTACCCATCGGGAGCGATGCTGTCATTCATAAGCATATGCTTAGGGACAGGTCAGATATTCTTCAATTAAGAGAAGAAAAGAAAAGGGGCAGATCAAATTATTGATCTGCTCCCTCTTCTTTTTCACGGCATTTTTTCATGAAAGACTCCGTATCCCTTGTACTTTTACATTCCAAGTGAGGATATAGCTCAGATAGCTTCGCGATCATTTCACTGCCAATACCTTCCCCCCTAAAGGATGGATTAACAGAGAGATGCATAACAACATAAGCGTCTTCTTCTAACTTGATCCCCACTATGCCAATAAAATCCTCGTCTTGTTTAAGAAGAAATAACTGATAATTCTCTTCGGTTTCGTATTGCGTGATCGTTTCTTGCAATTTTTTTACTGACTTCTCACCAGGCATATATGATAATAAGCCCATGGCGATTTTTTCGTATGCCTTCTTATAACGTAAAAGCATCAATAGAATCCCTTCTTTTCAAAAATCCCTCAATACGTTTCTCACAAAGACGGTGCAATGTTAAAGAACGATACATCCCTCAATGTGAGAGACATATTTATTTAGTACATCGTACATCATAAGCTTTTCTTTTTCAATGAGCGGGAAAGTTCATTTATTTGGCCCTACATGTGGGGCAATAAAGTACCAATAAACAGCTCCCCAAATGATTGCAGCTATGATGATTAGGACAAAAAGGGTAATATTGCGTCTTCTCATTTCGATTGTTCACGTCCTATCTTTTGCAACGGGATATCCAGCCTTATTATATCTTCATAGGTCTCCCGACGGACAACTAATTGGTGTTGCCCATCTTCACAAAAGACAATTGCCGGTTTCGGCAAACGGTTATAGTTACTGGCCATTGAATACGTGTATGCCCCTGTACAGAAAATGGCAAGCAAATCCCCTTCTACAGGCTGTGCTATAAACGCTTCTTCAATCAACTTATCTCCTGATTCACAACATTTTCCTGCAATTGTTACTTTGTCCGAATGGGGATCCAACATCCTGTTTGCGCTAGCAGCAGAGTATTTTGCCCCATATAGCGCAGGTCTAATATTATCGGACATTCCACCGTCCACAGAGACATACGTCCTAATGTTCGGCACTTCTTTCGTGCTACCAATTGTATAAATTGTTGTGCCTGCATCCCCGACAAGCGATCTTCCGGGTTCAATCCAAATCTCGGGCAAAGGATAGTTATATGTCCGTGCCATTGATAGGACAGTCGATTCCATCTCTTCAACGTATTTGGACGGATGCAACGGCTCGTCTTCTGCTGTATAGCGAATGCCGAATCCACCGCCTAAATTTAGAACTGAACAAGTAAATTTGAACTTCTGCCGCCACTCTACCATTTTTGTCATCAACGCTTCTGCTGCTAAACGAAACGCCTCTGTTTCAAAGATTTGAGATCCAATATGGCAATGCATTCCCAATAGTTGGATGTATGGATGATTATGCAATTTTAAAAACGCATCATCCGTTTGCCCATTTTTCAAATCAAATCCAAACTTTGAATCTTCCTGTCCAGTCGTAATGTAGTCATGTGTAGACGCATGTACGCCCGGAGTAACTCGCAGCAAAACATTCATTTTCTCTTTCCGTGCTTCAGAAATTTCCTTGATCATCTCTATCTCGTGGAAGTTATCAAGGACAATGCAGCCAATTTTTTCGTCAAACGCATATTGTAATTCTGTATAGCTTTTATTGTTTCCATGAAAATGGATCTTTTCCCGCGGGAAGTTTGCAGCAACGGCAGTATGGAGCTCCCCGCCTGAAACAACATCAAGCGAGAGGCCCAGTTGTGCCGCAACTTCATAAATTGCAATGGAAGAGAACGCTTTACTAGCATAGGCAACTTGTGCTTGAATGCCGTCTTTTTTGAAAGTTTCTTGAAATGCTGCAGCTCTTTCTTTGAAAAGCGCAATATCATAAACTAATAAAGGTGTGCCATAAATATGTGCCAAATCAACTGTATCTACACCGCCGATTGTTAAATGGCCTTTTTCATTTACCGTTTGGGTTCCGTATAAGTACATAGTGAATTCCTCCATGTCGTATAGATAAGACTTTATCATAATACAGTGGAAGGAATCAATCTCCTACGACAATCGGTTCCGTTTTGGGGCATCTGTTATGAAAGGCCTCGGAGCATCAATCGTCATTGGATACCTAATCAGCACACGCTGCATTGCCTGTGGGAAAAATGGCAAAACTGGCCATAAATAGGGCACGCCCATCGGCTTCAATGAATACAAATAATAGAACAATAAGACGGTAGCAAGGAAAAATCCATGCGCACCGAATATCCCCGTCATAATTAAGATAAACAGCCTAAAAATCTTTGTTGTTATGCTTAATTCAAATGATGGAATTGCAAATGTAAAAATTGCACTTACTGCGACATATAAAATGACTTCCGCTGTAAACAGTCCGACATCGATTGCGACTTGGCCAATGACTATTGCGGCTACCAATCCCATCGCGGTCGACATTGGAGTCGGAGTATGAATCGCGGCCATCCTCAATACTTCGATTCCGACATCTGCAATAAACAATTGCACAAATAAAGGCACTTCTCCAGGATCATTCGGTCCGATATAGCTTAGAGACACGGGCAAATATTGCTGACGTGTCGCCAATAGGTACCAAAATGGCAGAAGAAATAAACTTAGTAAAAAACCTGTAAGGCGCAGCCATCGAACGAACGTGCCTATAAATGGTGCTTGCCGGTATTCTTCTGCATGTTGTAGATGGTGAAATATTGTCGTAGGCACTAAAATTACGGATGGTGATGTATCAACAATTAAAGCAATATGGCCTTCCAATAAATGCGCTGCACAAATGTCCGGCCGTTCCGTAAAGCGTACGAATGGCATTGGATGAAATCTTTGTTTAAATAGAAATTCTTCAAGTGACTTATCTGTCATTGTTAAACCGTCATGCTTAATTTCGTCTAATCGTTCACGGATGTAGGATAAATGCTCCTCACTGGCAGCACCTTTCATGAACGTTATTGCAACATCCGTTTTACCGTTTACAGACGTATGGTGCATTTCAAACCGCAGTTTTTCTGTTTTCAACCTTCTTCTAACTAATGCGGTATTCGTTATAATATTTTCCGTAAAGCCATCTCGTGAACCGCGGATGACTTTTTCTGTATCGGGTTCTTCCGGCTGCCTTCCGGGATAATTTCTTAAATCTGCAATGAAAGCATGTCCATCGGGTAATATGAAAGCGACCAAACCACTTAAAACATTTGTCAATATACTTTCCCTATTCTCCGCTTCATCTAAAGCATAATAAGGAAAGTACGTTAAAAACCAATCGGGGTCTTGACGATTTTCTTCCTCTTCATCAAACTTCTCTTGCATTTCTGTTAACAACGTAGTCAGCACTGCACCGTCAATCAATCCATTAATATAGAAAATAAGAACCGGCATACCCCAAAGATGCACACTTTTTGCTGTTGCATCGAAAGTTTCATTAACGCCAAACTGATCGCGGAACCAATTTTCTGCATCTTTCGTAGATGTAAAAAGGTTTGACATTTATTAATCCATCCTCACTTTGTCACTTTCCTCTGGCTGCGCACTCATCCAAGCCTTTAATTGAGCTAAGATCTTTTTCTCCAATCGCGAAACTTGCACTTGTGATATCCCAATTCTTTCTGCTATGTCACTTTGCGTGTAATCAAGATAATACCTCATGTAAATAATCGTTTGATCACGTTTATTCAATTTCGAAACTACATCTCGCAACGGGATATGGTCGAAAAATCTTTCTGACCGATCATCCTTAAGCTGATCCATTAGTGTTAAACTATCCCCTTCATTTTCGTAAAGCTGTTCATGGAGAGAAGCCGGGTCCCTTAAGGCATCCGATGCTAAAATAATTTCATCAACAGTCACATTTAGCGCATCCGCAATTTCAGATACGGAAGGAGATCTTCCTTGATTCTTAATATAATCATCCGTTACATGTCGAATTTTAAAACTAAGCTCTCGTATTGAACGACTCACTTTTACCATGCCGTCATCTCGTAAAAACCGTTGAATCTCACCTACAATCATCGGCACAGCATATGTGGAAAACTTCACATCGTATGACAAATCAAATTTGTCAATGGATTTCATAAGACCGATGCACCCTATTTGGAATAGATCTTCCAAATCAGCTCCTCTTGAGGCAAATCTCTGCACGATTGACCAGACGAGCCTTGTATTCCCTTCAACCATCATCCGCCTGGCATCCTTATCGCCTTCTTGAGATTGTTGAATGAGCACCCTCATTTTCTCCTGTGACAATAGAATATCTTGCTTTTCAACGGATGTATCCATCGGTCACCTCATTCTGCTGACTTCCGAGACTGGGGAAAACGTCTTCTCGAATCGCACAATAGTTCCATTTCCAATCGATGATTCTACTGATAGATGATCTGAAAAGCTTTCCATAATCGTAAAGCCCATGCCAGAACGTTCCATTAAAGGCTTTGTGGTAAACATTGGCTCCATTGCTTGTTCTACATCAAAAATTCCGTTGCCTTCATCTTGGACCGTCATAGAGATTTTATGATCGTCAATTACAGCATGAATTTTCACCATGCTGACTCCATCACAGTCATAACCATGAATAATAGCGTTTGTTACTGCTTCTGAAACGATCGTCTTAAATTCGGAAATCTCCTCCAATGTAGGATCCAAAGGTGTGATGAAGCATGTCATCGCCATTCTTGCCAGCGCCTCATTCTCTTCGATTGCTACGAATGATAATGTCATTTCATTTTTCATGAAGTACCCCTCCAATTTCACCTATTGCAGATTCAACCGAACCGTGCCTAATATTAGAATCCAAGCCGGAAAATTGAAAGATTTTCTCCATTGTCGGTGACGGGTTTAAAATGATCGTCTCACCATTGTATGGAGCCAAATCCCTCATCCTTCCTAAAATGAGTCCAACACCTGCACTATCCATAAATCCTAATCTTCCTAAGTCCCATATAACTGCATTTACTTGACCGCTAAAAATAGACGAAGATATCATCGTCCTTATTCTATTGGCTTCATGATTATCCAACTCCCCCGCCAAAGTAATTACTATAATGCCATCGATTTGTTTAATATCAGCCATGCTGAATCCCTCCTCTTAGCGGACTATTCAACATACAGAAAGCAAACTCCTTCCTCGCGACATAAGTAGTCAAACATTTCAAAACAACCCTTTTTTTCGACAATGATTTCCACCTTAAAAGCCTATCCATTTTAAGGATTGTTTACACCTCTTTGGTATAAATAAAAAACCGATCCAACATCCGAAAGATGTCTGGATCGGTTAATTATGAATGAAACTTATTCTGTAATCATTTCATGGATTAAAGAAGGTTTTTCCACTTTTTCTGGAGAGATATGAATATGCTTCATAATCAACTCCTTGGATTTATCAACGTTTTCTGTATTCGAGTGAATGACGGCCAACGGTTCACCTTTCATTACACGATCTCCAATTTTCTTTTTCAGCATGATGCCTACAGCCAAGTCGATTTTATCTTCTTTTGTCGCTCTTCCCGCACCTAATAGCATAGCAGCAATCCCAATTTCATCTGCTTCCATTTGCGTAATATAACCATCTTCTTGAGCTTGAACTTCTATTTGGTATTTAGCTGCAGGAAGCAAAGAAGGATTTTCAATCATTTCACGATTTCCTCCTTGAACCTCGACCATTTCACCAAATAGACGAAGCGCTGAACCGTCTTGAATGACTTGCTGCAATTGAGCGCGAGCTTCTTCGAGCGTTTCAGCCTTGCCTCCTGCAACGATCATTTTGCTACCTAACACAAGGCAAAGTTCCGTTAAATCTTCCGGCCCTTCTCCTTTCAACGTTTCAATCGCTTCTTTTACTTCAAGCGCATTGCCAATCGCAAAACCTAACGGCTGGCTCATGTCAGAAATGACTGCCATCGTATTTCTGCCAACTTCTTGACCGATTGCTACCATCGATTTCGCAAGTGCCTCTGCATCTTTTATTGATTTCATAAATGCACCATCGCCTGTTTTTACGTCTAGCACGATCGCATCTGCACCAGCGGCAATCTTCTTGCTCATAATCGAGCTTGCAATTAGCGGGATGCTATCAACCGTTGAAGTGACATCACGAAGCGCATACAATTTTTTATCAGCAGGTGTTAAGTTACCACTTTGGCCGATGACCGCCAATTTCAAATCATTCACTTGACGTACAAATTGCTCTTGCGTCAGTTCAATATGGAACCCTTCAATCGCTTCAAGTTTATCCAATGTACCGCCAGTATGGCCCAACCCTCTGCCGCTCATTTTAGCTACAGGGACACCGCATGCAGCAACTAATGGAGCTAAAATTAACGTAGTCGTGTCGCCCACGCCACCAGTTGAGTGTTTATCGACTTTAATGCCTTCAATCGGAGATAAATCAATTTGATCTCCAGATTCAACCATCGCCATCGTCAAAAATCCTTGTTCTTCCGCTGTCATACCTTCAAAGTAAATCGCCATGAGCAAAGCGCTTACTTGATAATCAGGAATTGAGCCATTCGTATATTGTTCAATGAAGAAAGAGATTTCCTCTTTTGAAAGTATTTCTCCATCTCTTTTTTTCTCTATAATATCTACCATTCTGAACAAAACAAATCACACCTTTTTCGTAAAATTCGAATCCATTGCGCTTCGCATAATTGCGGTCTGAACTCCTTAAAAATCCGTAACACCCGCTACATAGAGAAGATTTTATTCGCTGATTAAAGATAAAAAGCTTTTTCCGAATTCGGGCATCCTCACATTGAAGTTTTCAGCGATTGTTGCACCAATATCGGAAAACGTTTCACGAAGAGGTAATGCTCCACCACTTGTAAATGAAGGAGAATAAACAAGTAACGGGACAAATTCACGAGTATGATCTGTTCCGCTATGAACCGGATCGTTGCCATGATCAGCCGTTATAATTAGCAAATCATCTTTTTTAAGCGCACCTATGATTTCAGGCAATCGCGCGTCAAAATCTTGCAATGCATTGCCATAGCCAATTGGATCTCGACGGTGACCATATAAAGCGTCAAAATCGACTAAATTTGTAAAGCTCATTCCTTCAAAATCACTTTTCATGACATCGATCAACTTATCGACCCCATCCATATTGCTTGATGTCCTTACAGCTTCTGTTACGCCTTCTCCATTAAAAATGTCGGAAATTTTACCGACTGCAATAACAGCATAACCTGCGTCTTTCATTTCATTCATAACCGTTCTTCCAAACGGTTTCAATGCATAATCATGCCTGTTTGTTGTGCGGATGAAATTTCCTGGTTCGCCAACAAAAGGACGAGCAATGACACGACCTACTAAAAATTCTGGCTTCAAAGTAATCTCACGTGCGATCTCACAAATTCGATATTGCTCTTCAATCGGAATGATGCCTTCGTGCGCAGCAATTTGCAAGACTGGATCGGCAGATGTATAAACAATGATTGCGCCTGTATCCATATGTTCTTGACCTAATTCTTGGATAATTTCAGTGCCACTTGCAGGTTTATTGCCAATTACTTTACGTCCCGTCCTTTTTTCCAATTCATCGATTAACTCTTTCGGAAAGCCATCCGGATAAACTTTAAATGGTTTATCAATGTTAAGGCCCATTATTTCCCAATGTCCAGTCATCGTATCTTTCCCTACGGATGCTTCCTGCATCTTCCCGTAAAATCCAGCTGGCTGCTGTTCAACCGGTATGCCTTTTAGTTCCTTAATATTCGATAAACCTAAACGCCCCATATTCGGCATTTTCAAACCGTTCATCTCTTCAGCAATATGGCCTAATGTATTGGCCCCTCTGTCTCCGAACTGTTCGGCGTCCGGTGCTTCCCCGATCCCGACAGAGTCTAAAACGATTAGATGAATCCGGTTGAACTTCTTATTTTCCATATCTATCTCCTCCAATATGATTTGGCGATGTCTTTTTAAGCCCGCGGATGAAATTGCATATATACATCTTTCAACCTGTTTTTGCTGACATGGGTGTAAATTTGCGTTGTAGAAATATCAGAGTGACCTAACATTTCCTGTACTGCTCGCAAATCTGCACCGTTTTCAATTAAATGCGTCGCAAAGGAATGCCGTAAAATATGCGGTGTCAGTTCTTGATGTATACCCGCTTTAGAAGCGTATTCTTTAATTATTTTCCAACATCCTTGCCGCGTCAAACGTCCGCCTCTCATATTTAAAAACAACGCGTCCGTCTTCTTCAATTTAGCCAACTCCGGTCTGACCGATGTTATGTAATGTTCGCATGCTTTCATAGCACCGCTTCCTAACGGAATAATACGTTCCTTTCCGCCTTTTCCGAATACGCGGATAAACCCCATCGATAAATGGATATCTTCCACATCCAATCCAATCAATTCGCTGACCCGCATACCAGTACCATAAAGTAGCTCCAATAAAGCGATATCCCGCTGACCTAAAGGTTTGTCACCTTCAGGCATTGAAATTAGTCTATCCACTTCTTGAACAGAAAGCACTCTCGGCAACTTTTGTTCAATCTTAGGCATTTCCAAGTGGACTGTAGGATCTTGTGTTGTCACCTTTTCTCTTAACAAAAATTGGTGAAAAGAGCGGATTGAAGAAATATGCCGCGCAATCGTCCGGTGCGACTTCCCTTGTTCTTTCAGAGCTGACATATGTCGTAGTATTAAAGCTCTGTCGATATCATCCAGAGACTTTACTTCGGCCTTGTCCATAAAGCGTAAATAATCATTTAAATCCCGTTTATACGATCCGATCGTATTCACGGATAGCTGCCGCTCCACTTTCAGGAAATGTACATAATCCTCCAAAGCAAATTTCCCATCCCTCATAGTATCCCCGCCATTCAATCTTCTATTCTATTGAACGAATCATTATCCGTCGGATCCGGTTTTATTATGTAGTGCACCGGAATCTATTTCATGACTTTACAGAAAACCGTTGAACAATGATAAAAGGGACAGCGTCTATGCTATCCCCACTCATTTCTTGTTGTCTTTGTTTACGGATTTGCAATTTTCACAAATTCCATGGAAAGTTAGCCAATGATCTTTCACTTCAAATCCGAAGCGACTTTCCACTATTTTTTCTACATCACCTAAAAGATCATCTTGTATTTCAGCAACTTTACCGCATTCTATACAAATAAGATGATGGTGAAAGCGAGAAGCTCCCTCCTGTCGCAGATCATATCTTGACACCCCATCACCGAAATTGATTTTATCTACAATTTTCAGTTCAGTAAGTAATTCCAATGTCCGATAGACAGTTGCCAAACCTATCTCCGGAGCTTTCTCTTTTACAAGTAGAAACACGTCTTCAGCACTCAAATGGTCCTCTTCATTCTCAAGAAGAACCAAGACCGTCGCTTCGCGCTGAGGCGTCAACTTATAGCTGGCCCCGTGCAACTGCTTTTTTATCCGTTCAATGCGGCTCTCCATATGACGCCCCCCTCAACACTGATACCATTATATCAAATGGTCAATCCGTGTGACAACATAAAGGGAACGATTCACCGTTCGCTTCTATCGAATGAAGAAATGATAGAGTGTCATTTCAACTAATTGGACGATGAAAAACAATCCGACTAACATAGGCAGGACATGAAGTTCCCGGCGATTTCTAGATTGCCTTTTAAAGTAAGGCGGACTGATTATACCGCAAAATGTTAAAAAAAGAAAACAAGACAAAAATTGAAATGGGAACCACCAAACCGAATATGCGACTAACTTCATTTCCTGCGACAATAACATTGCAGAGCTCATACCGAATATGACACATTTAATCGCTCCGATGAATAACACAGTAAACCGTGTTCTTCGGTTGATTGAAAATAAAAATGCTGCAACGAAAAAAATGATCGCAACTAATAAAGGCTTGATTATCGAACCTTCCATATCCATTATTACTCGCTGATCAAAAAGACTTATTAAACTTTTAGAAGCGGACATCGGAATTTCACGAAAAAGAAGGGCCCCCCCGATATAGCAAATGGATAGAATGACAAATAAGTGGATAAATGATAAGGAACGGAACATAGGCTTCACCCCCGCATCGTTTCTATAACCTATGCTTGTCCGCTCCCAAATACATCAATTTTTTAAAAGTTTTTTAGCATAAAGGATGGCGAAAGCTGTTTTCGCATCAAAAATCCTTCCATCAGCCATCATTTCGTCCGCTTCTGCCATTGTACATTCCATGAGGTGAATAAATTCATCCTCATCGCCTTTTGCTGGATGTTCTATTTTAAAAAGGTCCTTCGCTATATAAAGATGGATGATTTCATTTGCAAATCCTGGAGATGTCGCAAAGGATTGCAAATAAGAGAACTGCTTCGCGCGATAGCCAGTCTCTTCTTCCAATTCACGCAACGCTGTTACATCGGGATTTTCACCTTTTTCAATTTTTCCTGCAGGAATTTCAATTAAAGACCTTTTTAGCGCTTTGCGATACTGTTCAACTAATAGTATTTTCTCATCGTCTGTTATGGCAATAATCGCTACAGCCCCCGGATGGTCGACTAATTCTCTTTGCGCCGTCTTCCCATCTGGCAATTCAACATCTTCAACTCTTAGGGAAATAATTTTCCCTTCATAGATGCTCTTTCTTCCAATTGTCTTTTCTTCAAAACGATTCACCGCAATTGCCCCTTTCACTCTATCGGATAAGCACAGCGCTTTCACTTTTTTCATTGCCATTGTAACATGAACAAAATGGGAGGTGCTCCAATTGAAAAAAAGAGAATTAGGGAAAAGCGGTATTTTTGTTTCAGAAATTAGCCTTGGTTGCATGTCGCTTCCTAATGACAAAGAAAAGGCTAAAGCCATTATCGACACTGCATTGGAGGCAGGCATCAATTTTTTCGACACTGCAGATTTATACGATTCTGGTAAAAATGAAATGATCGTTGGCAGCTTATTGAAAGAAAAAAGAGATGACATCATTTTATCTACAAAGGTTGGCAACGAGCGTATTGCAGGAGAGGATGGCTGGCGCTGGAATCCAAAAAAGGCGTATATAATGGAGGCGGTAAAAGAGAGCTTGCGCCGTCTAAAGACGGATTATATCGACCTTTACCAATTGCACGGCGGTACTATGGAAGATGACGCCTCGGAAACGATCGATGCTTTTGAGACTCTGAAAAAAGAAGGTATCATTCGCCAATACGGCATTTCATCCATCCGCCCTAATGTCATCAATCGATTTTTAAAAAAGAGCAATGCAGTTTCTGTCATGATGCAATATAGTTTATTGGATCGGCGGCCTGAGGAATGGTTCTCTATGATTCACGATGAAGGTGCATCCATCATAACGAGAGGGACTTTAGCGAAAGGCCTTCTAACAAATGACGGGCTAGTAAAAGCAGATCAACTGAACGGTTTTGCGGAGTATAGCACTTCTGAAATGAAAGAGACGGTTAAAATGCTATTGGAAGAGACAGCTAATCTTCATGCTACTGCCATTGCATTTAATTTACAAAATGAAGCGATCGCTTCCACAGTTATCGGGGCAAGTACAAAGGAACAACTATTGGATACGATCCTCGCGTATGAAGCAGATGTATCGCAGTCGGACTTAAAAGCACTCGAAAACAAGCTACATCTTCATAAATATCAAGAGCATAGAGTGTAAATGATGTGATTTAAAAGCCTAAAAGCCAAGCGTTCTTCTTCATGAAGTCGAACGCTTGGCTTTTTCATCTTGTAATCTTTTCGCAATGTAATTGTAATGATTACCCTACATCATATCGGGTATGTATTGAGTAGGCAAGAGTATTTAAATTGATTTGGAGGAGAATGAAATGAAAATGATAACAGAGAATAAAAAGTGGTTAAAGATTGGCGCAGCTACGGTTCTGTCTGTAGGTCTACTATCAGCATGCGGAGATGGTGACGATGACACAGATGTAGATGTGAATAATCCCCCGCCGGCTGATGTAGATGATGGTACGGGCGTAGATGACGGTACAGGTGTTGACGACGGCACGGATGTTGATGTCAATCTTGATGATGGAACAGATTCAAATATGGATACAGATACTGACACTGACACAGATGCTGATAATGATACTAAATAATAATGAAAGGGGCTGTCCAGAAAGTCAGTGAAAACTGATTTTCTGTGATAGTCCCTTTCTGGTTGGAGAATAAATGGGGAACCCCTGACAACCGTCGCTTTCCGTTCCAGGCGCA
>NZ_JBBCZC010000047.1:0-25011 GCF_037144575.1 Sporosarcina sp. USHLN248 | reverse complement strand
CTAACTCTAGTCGCCATTAAAAAAACACCTCCGAATTGATTTCATAAGGTTCAATACCCTATTTTCAACGAAAGGTGTTTTTATTTGTCTCATTTTCTTAGGTCAGTTCCGCGATGTCCTTGACGTTTTTTTTATTTGACTAATTCTTCGATTTGCACTTCGCTCATTGGAATGCCCAATGCAGCTGCTACGCCTTCGCCATATGCTGGATCTGCAAGGAAGCAGTGGCGGATATGCTTGATTTTAATTTCTTTTGGCGCGTCACCCATATTGCGGGCAGTATTGCCGAATAGAGCTTCTTTTTGTTCGATGCTCATTAAGTTGAATAGTTTGCCAGGTTGTGTGAAGTAGTCATCGTCATCTTCACGGAAGTCCCATTGAGTAGCGTCGCCATTAATTTTTAGTGGTGGCTCTTTAAATTCAGGCTGCTCTCTCCATTCGCCAAAGCTGTTTGGTTCATAAGATGTTCTTGCCCCGTGGTTGCCGTCTACACGCATTGCACCGTCGCGGTGGAAGCTGTGGAATGGGCATTTAGGTGCGTTTACCGGAATTTGGTGATGGTTGACACCAAGGCGGTAACGTTGTGCATCACCGTATGAGAATAAACGTGCTTGAAGCATTTTATCAGGTGAGAAACCGATTCCTGGAACGATTGCTGCAGGTGTGAAAGCGGCTTGTTCCACTTCTGCAAAATAGTTTTCAGGGTTTCTGTTTAATTCGAACTCACCTACTTCGATAAGTGGGAAATCTTTTTTATACCAAACCTTTGTAAGGTCAAATGGGTTATAAGGCATGTTGTTTGCTTGTTCTTCTGTCATTACTTGGATGTACATTTTCCATTTCGGGAAGTCACCGTTGTCGATGCTGTTCAATAGGTCGCGTTGATGTGTTTCACGGTCTGTTCCGATCAACTCAGTCGCTTGCTCATCCGTTAAGTTTTCAATTCCTTGTTGGGAACGGAAATGGAATTTCACCCATACACGTTCGTTGTCAGCATTAATCATGCTGTACGTATGGCTACCGAAACCATGCATATGACGATACGATTTTGGAATGCCCCGGTCACTCATAACGATTGTAATTTGGTGCAATGCTTCCGGTAGGGAAGTCCAAAAATCCCAGTTATTCGTTGCGCTTCTCATGTTTGTGCGTGGATCTCGTTTTACAGCATGGTTTAAATCTGGGAATTGCATCGGATCTCTGAAAAAGAAAACGGGTGTATTATTTCCTACAAGATCCCAGTTGCCTTCTTCCGTATAGAATTTAAGAGCAAAACCGCGAATATCACGTTCAGCATCAGCCGCTCCACGTTCGCCAGCTACAGTAGAGAAGCGTGCAAACATTTCGGTTTTCTTGCCGACTTCAGAGAAGATTTTTGCTTTCGTATATTTTGTAATGTCGTTTGTAACTGTAAAAGTTCCATATGCACCAGAACCTTTCGCATGCATACGGCGCTCAGGTATTACTTCACGATCAAAATGAGCTAATTTCTCGATTAGCCAAACGTCTTGCAAAAGGACAGGACCTCTTGGACCAGCTGTCATGGAGTTTTGGTTATCTACAACTGGTGCACCTGCAGCGGTTGTAAGTCTTGGTTTTTGTTGAGAATGATTCTCATTATTTTTCATTGATAATACCTCCTGATTTATATGTTAATGAACCTTCCATGAACACTATAGCACAGCTGTTTAATAAAAAACAAGCTTATTTATAATAATTATTGATAAAGAATTTCTATCTTGTAGTTATAAGTCGTTTTATCAGATAACTTCAAGAAGAATGTCGTAAATTGTCGAGGTGGAAAAAACGAAAGATGTTAAGTATTCCGGGGGGTAGCTGTGTGAAAAAATGCTGTGCACTTTTACATCCTTTTATGGAACTCAATTGTTCAATTTACTATATCAGAGTCCGCGGGGGTGTCTGCTGAAATGATAAAGGGCTATGCTCAAAAATCATTTCTCATGACTTTTATGCATAGCCCTAATCTTCAACATTTACATAAACGTTTATGATAAGCTTCTACAGTTTTCCGGTAGTTTAAAAGGGTTTTCTTTGTTAATACGCTCATAAAACATTATTCCATTTAAATGATCAATTTCATGTTGAATTACAATAGAAGGATAGCCTTGAAGTTCAACTACAACTGTTTCTCCTTCTATATTATATCCTTTCACTTTAATCCTTTCATATCTTGGGACAAATCCATTTATTTCCCGATCAACAGAAAGACAGCCTTCGCTTGGCGGTAAATATATCATTGAAACTGAATGACTAATTATTTTTGGATTAATAAGCGTATATTCATGCTCCTTACCTTTCTCATCCGTTAAGTAAGCTACGAACATACGCTTATTCAACCCGATTTGGTTTGCTGATAAGCCAACTCCTGCACGCAATTTATATTTTTGCGATAAAAAAAGATCCTGACTGTTTTTCAAGAAGTTCATCATACATATTAACGTTTCTTTATCTTCTTTAGATAAAGGTATCGTCACTTCTTGTGTTGGTCGATGTAAAATTTTATTGCCATCTCTGACAATATCCTTCATCGTTAACAAATAATTCGAATGAAATTTACTCATAGGTAAAACACTACCTTTACTTTTGGTATTTTGAACATTTGAAAGCAGTGATTGTGTGAAGTCCTATTTATTATATTCTCTATTTCTCGTTATTTTCACTGTCTACACTTTTGAACATACTGCTTTTGGTTAACTACAATTCTTTCAGCAGTTTTTTCGTATTCTATTTTAAAACTTTACTATACGATATTGGACATTATTATAACAACCGCATGTCATATGTCAATAACTACAGGGAGTTCTCAAATGTTTACAGGACGGTTTTGGATATTTGTAGGATTGGCTTTCAATCGCTGCAACTAATTGTGTCCAAACCTTTACTAATTGGTGACTTTCCGTACATAAGTTTGCTGTTTTGTAACAGGAAGTCCGCAAATTGTTCACGAACTTCTTCTCAATACCAGATAGAGTTATAGGTAAGAGAAGAGGAAGGGTGAATGAATGTATGGAAGAAGTCTTATTAGCGAGAATCCAGTTCGCTTCCACAACGTTATTCCATTTCATATTCGTACCATTGTCGATCGGATTGGCATTAATTATCGCCATCATGCAAACGATGTACGTCGTGAAAAAGGAAGAGATCTACATGAAAATGACGAAGTTCTGGAGCGTCTTTTTCCTTATCAATTTTGCCATTGGTGTAGTGACAGGAATTTTGCAGGAATTTCAATTTGGCATGAATTGGTCTCAATACTCCCGGTTCGTAGGGGATGTTTTCGGGGCTCCTTTGGCAATTGAAGCATTATTGGCTTTTTTCCTTGAATCGACTTTCATTGGTATTTGGATCTTTGGCCGTGATAAATTGCCGAAGAAATTACATCTGTTCTCCATATGGATGGTATCGATAGGGACGATACTTTCGGCATTTTGGATTTTGGCAGCTAATTCATTTATGCAAAACCCGGTAGGCTACACATTGCAAAATGGCCGTGCTGAGATGAATGATATCATTGCCTTACTGACAAATGAAAAACTGTGGGTCGCTTTTCCACATACCGTTTTCGGCAGTTTCGCAACAGGTGCCTTTTTCATAGTCGGTGTTAGCGCATGGTATTTATTGAAAAAACGGGATGTTGATTTTTTCAAACGTTCAATGACCGTTGCGATGGTCGTAGGTTTGCTATCAAGCTTCGGCTTAGCTTTTTCGGGCCACTCTCAAGCACAATATTTAATGCATGCCCAGCCGATGAAAATGGCAGCTGCTGAAGCGCTTTGGGAAGATAGCGGAGATCCGGCGGCTTGGACCTTGTTTGCAAAGATTGACGTGGAAAATAGGGAGAGCCATGGAAGAATTGATATTCCTTATCTATTAAGTTACCTAACATACAATAAATTTTCTGGAAAAGTGGAAGGCATGAATACACTTGAACAGAAAATGATCGAGCAACATGGAGAGGGCAACTATGTTCCTCCGGTGAAAACAACATTTTGGAGCTTCCGTATTATGGCGGCTACCGGAGGCGTCTTAGTGGGGATTAGCTTACTTGGCTTGTTCCTAATCATGCGGAAAAAAATAAAAAATAGTAAATGGTTTTTGCGTATCTTAATACCGGTCATTTTCTTTCCTTTCATCGGAAACTCGTTCGGTTGGATTATGTCCGAAATTGGGCGACAGCCGTGGGTTGTCAACGGATTGATGAAAACAGCAGATGCCGTTTCTCCGAATGTATCGGCTGGCCAGATTTTATTTTCACTCATTTCATTTTCGACAATTTATACGATCCTCGGAATTATTATGGTCGTGCTATTTGTAAAAGTCATTCAGCGCGGCCCCAATGAAAAGATAGAAGAGGATGTTTCGGCGACGGATCCATTTGAGATGGGAGGCGTTGAGCATGCAGTTAAGTGAAATTTGGTTTTTATTGATCGCGATTCTTTTCGTAGGATTCATCTTTTTGGAAGGCTTTGATTTTGGAGTTGGAATGAGTACAAGGCTATTGGCGAAAAATGATTTGGAAAAACGCATTTTAATGAATACAATCGGGCCTGTTTGGGATGCCAATGAAGTTTGGCTTATTACGGCAGGTGGAGCGATGTTTGCTGCGTTCCCGCATTGGTATGCAACGTTGTTCAGTGGGTACTATTTACCTTTCGTGTTCCTTCTACTGGCGCTCATTGTAAGAGGAGTTGCATTTGAATTCAGAGGCAAAATGGAATCCGTGAGATGGAAAAGAATTTGGGACGGGGCAATTTTCATAGGCAGTGCACTGCCTCCGTTCCTTTTCGGAGTATTATTCACAAGTTTGATCCGCGGGCTGCCGATTGATGCGGATATGAATATGCACGCCGGATTTTTCGATATTGTGAACGTCTATACTGTAATCGGTGGATTGACGTTCGTTGCTCTCTCTTATTTGCACGGTTTACTGTTCATCACAATGAAAACAGTCGGTGAGCTTAGGGAAAGAGCGCATAATGCGACACGGAAGACTTATTTGGTGACTGGTGTACTGCTCGTACTATTCATTGGCATGACCGCAATTGAAACGGAAGCATTTACGATACATCGTGGCATACTATTGCTGGTATATGCGGTAGGCGTTTTGCTTTTTGCTGCACTGTTTTTCTTCTTGAAAAAGAAAAAGGAAGGGCTCAGTTTCACGATGACAGGTCTTTTACTCTCCTTGATCATGTCTTCTTTTTTCATTACATTGTTCCCGAATGTCATGATCAGTTCTATTGATCCGACTTATCATATGTCTATCCATGAGGCTGCCTCCGGAGAATATTCACTTCGCGTCATGACAATTGTGGCGGGCACAATGATACCGATTGTAATGGCCTATACAATTTGGAGCTATTATGTATTCCGGAAACGCCTCACGGGTGAAAAGGAGCATTTGGAATATTGATGGATAAACAATTGCTTCATTATAAGGGAAGCCGTTCGGTAATCGTTTGGATCGGGGTACTGACAGCGCTGCAATCAGTAGCGATCCTATACCAGGCAATCTACCTATCGAAAGCAATTACGCAAATGTTCTTAGGAGATGGGTGGTCTTCTGTGTCCGTCTCCTTTGCCTTGTTTGCTGCGGCGCATGTTTGCAGGCATTTACTGCAATGGATGAAGGAAAGAATAGCTGGCCGATTTGCTGAGCGTACAGCGCTCGAACTGCAACAGCAATTGATCCAAAAGATTTTCGGTTTAGGCCCCCGCCGGGCGGTTGGTAAATACGGCTCGGGAAACTTAGTGACACTCTCCCTAGAAGGCGTGCCGAAATTTAAAAAATATATTGAGCTTCTTATTCCAAGAGGACTTTCAATGGCTTTAACGCCAATTGTCATTTTGATTTATACATTTACATTGGATATCACTTCCGGTGTTACTTTGCTGCTCGTCATGCCGATTTTAATTGTTTTCTTAGTGCTCATTGGCCTCGTTACAAAAAAGCGGACAGATGCACAAATGGAAACGTACCAATTGCTATCGAGCCATTTCGTCGATTCGCTAAGAGGGCTTGTAACGCTAAAGTATTTAGGCAGAAGCAAATCGCATGAAAAAGCGATTGCCACAGTAAGTAGAAAATACCGCATTGCAACGAACCGATCGTTGCGTTATGCATTCCTTTCTGCGTTTTCTTTGGATTTCTTTTCAAGCTTGTCCGTCGCGGTAGTTGCCGTTCAATTAGGATTGCAATTAATCGAAGGAAATATGGCGCTTTTCCCAGCATTAACGATTTTAATATTGGCCCCTGAATACTTTTTGCCAGTGAGAGAGCTTGGAAATGATTTTCATGCAACGACGGATGGCAAAGAAGCTGCCGAGCAAATTCAGGGAATTTTGCAGGAGGAAACAATTGATGCTAATGACGCTCCTACATTGGAAGACTGGTCTGCAACGAGCAAATTAAAGTTGTCTGGGATCCAATATAGTTCAGAGGAAGGTCAGAAACTGTTGAGTGATATCAATATGTCTGTGACAGGCTATACGAAAGTTGGCGTAGTCGGAAGCTCGGGGGCGGGAAAATCGACATTGATTGATCTTTTATCAGGGTTTGCAGTTCCACAAACTGGCAAAATCACGATCGATGGCAACGAAGTGGATCATTTATTCATCCCTGACTGGCAACGTCAACTGACGTATATTCCTCAACATCCAACGATTCTGTCGGACAGTATAGAAGCAAATATAAAGCTTTATTCGCCTATGGCGACTGATGAGGAAGTTGAAAATGCAGTGCATAAAGCTGGTCTTTCTCGATTAGTGGCTTCGTTTCCTAACGGCTTAAAAGAAAAAATCGGGCAAGGGGGAAGAGTGTTAAGCGGCGGGGAAGAGCAGAGGGTAGCTGTCGCAAGGGCAATGCTACAGGAACGTCCTATTCTTTTATTGGACGAACCGACCGCCCATCTTGATATTGAAACTGAGCATGATTTGAAAGAGTTGCTCTTGCCCCTAATGGAAAATAAACTGCTGTTTTTCGCAACACACCGTCTTCATTGGATGAAGCAAATGGATAGGATCATTGTCATGATGGATGGCGGTATTGCAGAAGTTGGGACGCATGATGAATTGCTGAAAGCGGGCGGCGTTTATACGAAACTTGTCCAAGCGCATCGAAAGGGGATGTCAGGATGAACAATGTACAAACTTATATCGTTCCCTATATGAAGAAATATAAGAAATTGATGGCTACGACAGTTTTATTAGGTCTATTAGCGATTCTGTCTGCGGCTATGTTGACATTTACGTCAGGATTTCTTATTTCAAAGACATCCCTTCGGCCGGAGACAATTTTATTAGTATATGTACCAATCGTCGCAGTGCGCGCTTTCGGTATTTCTCGTGCTGTGCTCCGCTATTTAGAGCGACTTGTCAGCCATGATGCGGTGCTTAAAATATTATCCGATATGCGAGTTGCACTTTATCGGGCTTTAGAGCCGCAGGCGCTGTTCATTCGTTCACGGTTCAAAACGGGCGACCTATTAGGAACGCTGTCCGATGATATTGAACATTTGCAAGATGTGTATATTCGAACGGTTTTTCCAACTTTAATCGGTCTATTTTTATTTGCGTTTGCCATCGTGACATTGTCGATTTTTGACTGGCTGTTCGGCCTGTTTTTAGCGATCTGCTTAGGCATTATCGTTTTTGTCTATCCGATGTTGTCATTGAACATTATGAAGAAGAGACAGCTTCAGGCAAAGGAATTGCATAGTATGTTATATGCCACGTTAACGGATGCGATCTTTGGCATTCGAGATTGGATTAGTAGTGGCAGAACGAATGAGTTGAGCAGCAATTTCATGAAGGCGAGCAAAGAAAGCTTTCATGCGAAACGAAAATTGACAGAGTATGATCAATTTCGTACATTCCAAATGCAATTGATTTCCGCGGCAATTGTTATTATTGTCGGAGTATGGGCAGGATTGAAAGCAGGTGAAGGCGTTATAATGCCAGTTTACATTGCGGCGTTTACATTAGTAGTGATTCCAATTGTAGAAGCGCTCATGCCCATTTCTCACGCGGTAGAGAGGATTCCTCATTATGACGAGTCTTTGAAGCGTTTGGAAGCAATCGATCAGCATAGTCCTGAGGTGCAAACAGAACAAGAGGAAAATAAGCTGTTGCGATCGATTGATATTCGTTTGGACAGCGTCTCTTATCGCTACTCGAATGAACAAGCAGACGCTGTTCATAATATTTCTTTGTCAATTCCTCAAGGACGGAAAATCGCTATTTTAGGGAAAAGTGGAGCAGGTAAATCTACACTTATGCAGCTGCTTTTAGGTACTTTGCAGCCAACAAATGGAAAGATAACGCTAAATGGGAAAGAGGCAGCTTTAAGAGGTGATTGTATTTTCGATCAGATTGGCGTATTGGAGCAAAAACCTTATTTATTTGCCACGACTGTCGCAAACAATATAAAGCTTGGCAATGCTTCCGCAACTATGGAAGAGATTGAAAAGGTTATCGGGCAAGTCGGCTTAACAAGGTATATGCAATCATTGCCAAAAGGCTTGCATACACAAATGGAAGAAACCGGGCAGCGTTTTTCCGGGGGAGAGCGGCAACGCATTGCGCTGTCTCGAATCCTATTAAAAGATACTCCTGTCGTTATTTTGGATGAACCGACAGTCGGCTTGGATCCAGAGACGGAAAATGCTTTAATTGAGACGATCTTTGATGCACTTGCTGGAAAAACAATCATTTGGATTACACATCATCTTTCTGGCATGGAAAAAATGGATAGCATTCTTTTCATGGAAGAAGGATCGATTGTTATGGAAGGTTCGCATGATGAGTTGTTAGCAATGAATACACGATATCGAAAGCTATATGAGTTAGATAAAGGCTTATAATAAAGGATACGACCGAGAGTGTCTGCCAATAAAAGTTGTGCAGCAAAGTACTGTATTAAAATGACGTATGTTGAAGTTTGATTTGTTTTAAGGTTTTCTGTATATCCACAAAAATAAAGTTGCTGCCAAATGTCTAAAAAACTTTGTCAGCAACTTTTTAATTTCAAAAAGGAAATTTGATGAAATAGCCTATGGATAGACAAATAATAGAAGAGATAAACGTACCAATCGCGGCAAACAGCAAGTATGTTTTCATCTCCATGTTAGCTGTGCCCGATAAATAACAAACGATATGCCGCATGCCCGGTACGAAATAGCCGATCGTAACCGTCAAAGCACCGTATTTTTCAAAGTATCGTTCGACAATTTTCAACCTTTTTGGTGAAAGACTAATCCATTTGCCATATTTCTGAATAAGTGGCTTACCAATTTTCCTTCCTAACGTATAGGTGAATATGGTGCCTGTCATAACACCTAAAATTGTAAGAATCATGGCGATGAAATAATTAAACGTGCCAATTGCTGAAAGATGGCCGATAAACGCGACGATAATTTCGTCGGGCACTGGCAAGCCGAATATGCCAAGTGCTAAAAAAATAAAGGTGGAAAAGTATCCATAATGGACGATCAATTCTTGAAGCTGTAACATTTTCATTCCCCATCTGTTTGTAATCTCGTAGTAAACATCTTTTGGATGTGTAATGCACATCTTTTATTCAGAAAGCAATCAGAAAGCATGAAGTTCACTATACACTCCATTCTCCGACTGCCTGCCCCAATTTCACTTCCGTATTTGCGGAAATTAAAGGTGTAAATGAGTCATTACGCTCCATAAACAAAATGACGGTCGATCCGAAAGAAAAATATCCGAAATCCTCGCCTTTTTTACATTCCTTCGATGAATCGTTTATATGGATACTATTGACGTTCAAAGCACCGACTTTGACGACAGCAATTCTTCCGAAAGAAGTCATCATTTCGGAAATGAGACGGTAGTTCGTTGCAAAAGGTTTATTGCCTAAGCGCAAACCTAAATCATTTACCGGAAATGAGGTCGTGCCTAATGCATATCTTGATAGCAATTCACCGTCTATCGGGTAATGAAAATGATGATAATGGCTTGGAGAAAGGTAAAAAATGAAAAAAAATCCGTTTTTATAAGGGATTGCCCTCTTTTCATCCCCAAAAATATCTTTTATACTATATAGATGGTCCTTAATTTTAAATGATTGGTTAGGGCCGATTTTTTCAGCGGCGCTCACAAAGCCATCGACCGGAGAAATGATAATATTGCTTCTTTCATCAATATGGCGGGAACCTTTTTTCAAGTTGCGCGTAAAATATGCTTGAAGGCTGTCATAATATGCCACCGGAAATTCTGCTTCATCTTGATTGATGCGGTATGTTTTTGCGAAAGGCCTAATCAGCTTGCGGCTGAAGCGTGAGCGGGTGATAAATTGCAACATCGATGAAGACACTGGATGACCAGTCAATTCGACGAAATAGTTGAATAGCGCTTTTTTCATGACATCATTCTCCAATGCTTAAATATCCGAATTGGATAAGTATAATGAAGTACAAATAGTTTTAGAACTTCCGTATACGATAATAGCTGATTTGTCGATATTTATCTACCATATTATAGACAGAAACTGTCATGCAACATAAATAAAATATAGAATGGAGGGAATCTTATGTTTTTATCGAGATATTTTGATTATACGAAGTTAAAAGGACAAATGGCGAATGCAATTACATTGCTGAATCTCAGCTTCGGAATTATTGCTATTATTCTTATTGCGAAAGAACTTAGTCATATGAGCCTTGTTTTTATTTTCTTGGCGGCTTTGTTTGACCGGTTTGACGGCCTCGTTGCAAGACGCTTCCATTGTGAATCCTTATTCGGGAAAGAATTGGACTCGCTAAGCGACCTCGTATCGTTTGGTGTAGCACCGGCGTTATTGATTTACATGACTGATTTATCGTCGATGCTTTGGGTCGGGATCGGAGCGACCGTTTTCTACATTCTATCTGGTGCTGTTCGTCTCGCACGTTACAATGTAAAAGAGTTTGACGGATCTTTCTATGGCCTTCCAATTACAGTCGCTGGCGTTATATTGGCATTATGTTATTTCTTAAGCCCTTATATGGCAGCTCCTTATTTCGTTATCATCATGGTCGTATTAGGCATCATGATGGTGAGCAATTTCAGGATCGCAAAAATATAAATATGCGAGGTGGTCACTGTCGTGGAAAGTACAAGCATCTTTCCCGACAGCTTGATCATTTCATATCTTTTTTCAAATTAAAAACTTTACAGGATCGATTGAAATTTTATATAATAAATTTTGTGATCCATACGGAGATGTACCCAAGAGGCTGAAGGGGACTGACTCGAAATCAGTTAGGGCGTTCACGCGCCGCGGGGGTTCAAATCCTCTCATCTCCGCCATACATATTCAAGCTTTGATATGACAACCTTTCTGAAAGTACTAGCATACTTTTGGCATAAAAGGGTTGTCATTTTGTTTTAAAATGCACAATTTGCGCTGGTCGTCAGTCGATTTCAGCTTTGTTTTCATGATCCTCAAGTCTTATAAAAACAGCAGCTGTAAACAAACGTTTGGAATGTTTCAGGCGAATTAATGATTGTCAATCCATTTTTCACCTGTAATTTTTTCAAATAGTTCTGCTGACTTACTATTTGTTAATTGTGCGTATTTTGCTTTCACCTTCTATAATAAGTTCCACTTTATCTTAGTCTGGACTAATCCATAGGTCATAAATTAACTTTTTTGAACCAGATTCTTCATTTTCCTTTAAATAGAATTTGTAATGTGGATAGCTTGCCATTTCTACTTTTGAATTTTCCCATCTAATGTCACTACGTATTTCTTTGATTTTTTGTATTTCATGATCATTAGTTATTTCTTTGATATGTTCATATTTATCTCTTCTCCTAAACGTTTTTCTACTATAATCTTTAATTCCTTATTCTGTTCTATAATCCCATTTTTCTCATTTTCAATTCAATTGGAACACCCTGCAATAAGAATTGACAATACACTAATACATGCAATGAACTGTTTGTAATGTTTCAGTACGGTCACTCCTCGCATAAAATTTGACGAGTATTATTTAGAGAATTTTCGGAGAGTTGCTTGCATGTATAAATCACAATGCCCTTAATATAATAGTCAATTCTTGCTCGCCTGGGAGTGGAACTTTCGGATAGGTTATCGATTGTAAGCAGCATTCAGGAACATCCAGCATAAATTATCAAATTGTAAATAATACGCCTGCTGCATAGGTTGGTTATATTAGGGAAGAGGCTAAAAAAATTCTGCAACGCTCTCATATAGGTAACTAATAGGGTTTGAACTCGGAATTGTGTACCGGGATCAGACCTTTTGCATTCTTCACCGAAACATTTCATTTTCTTTGGATGAACTGCCGCCTCTCTGTTATTCTATAAGAAGGAATGATGTAAATGTCCGGACCATCTTCAAAGCAATTGCAAGCTTATCCCGCAATCCATAAGGGCAGACTTTCCGGTGCTTTCAGCAAGATGGAACTGCTGTTCGACTATTTGCAAATATATAAACTGCTAACCGTACCGCCGATGAGCGGATCGATTTTTGGAAAACGAGAGCAATTGGCCATGGAGATGCGGAATTAGAAGGTTTACATAAGGAAATTACAGCCTAGCCTATTGAAACGATCGTCGACTGACAAAGGACGATGATTTACAGCGCGTCAATTTGAAAAATGTAAAGAAGTATGGGGGCTAAGCCCATCTGTGCTACGGGAGTTTTATGCAACGATAGAAGTGAGTGAATTCCTTAGCAGGGAAGAAGTACGTTTGTTGTTAGAGTAAAGCCCGCACCGCTTTTTGGTGCTTTTTTCTTTGAGTATTTCGTTAGACAGACGCTATTACAAAATCTATTAAAAAAAGAGGTGATTTCAATCGAACGTGCATTATCTGTTCTCTCATCCTATTTTGGTTTTTCTTCATTCCGAACAGGTCAGGAAAATGCTATCCGCAACGTTTTGAATGGAAAGGACACGCTCTGTGTCATGCCAACTGGGGGCGGGAAGTCAATATGCTATCAAGTGCCTGCCCTCATAATGGAGGGAACTGTATTAGTCGTTTCTCCCCTTATTTCATTAATGAAAGACCAAGTGGATGCTCTCCATCAAGTCGGTATTCCAGCTGCTTATATTAATAGCACGTTATCCAGTGAGGAGTATTTTGGTACGTTGGAAAATGCGCAAGCAGGTATGTATCGGCTGTTATACGTTGCTCCTGAACGTTTCGAGTCCCCTTCCTTCATTCAACAGCTCAGCAAAATGGAAATACCGATGATCGCAATTGATGAGGCGCACTGTATTTCCCAATGGGGACATGATTTCAGGCCGAGCTATCGGATGATGAGCAAAGTGATTGGAGCATTTGAGAAAAAACCGATAGTCCTTGCGTTGACCGCGACTGCAACCCCAGCAGTGCGTGATGATATATGTGAACAGCTTCGCATTGATCCGGAACATACCGTAATGACCGGCTTCGAACGAAGTAACTTAACCTTTTCTGTCATTAAAGGACAAGACCGGGAAAAATATGTGAAAGATTATGTAAAGAAAAATGAAGGGGAAGCTGGTATTATTTATGCGGCTACCCGCAAAGCGGTCGATCAGTTGTATACCGTCCTGAAAAAAAGTGGAACGCCTGTTGCAAAATATCATGCGGGGCTTTCTGATATGGAACGTCAATCTGAGCAGGACCGATTTTTGATGGATGAGGCAAAAGTGATGATTGCAACGAATGCATTTGGAATGGGCATTGATAAATCGAATATTCGCTATGTGATCCATTATCAAATGCCAAAAAATATGGAGAGCTATTATCAAGAAGCGGGGCGCGCAGGAAGAGACGGACTGGATAGTGAATGCACATTGCTTTTTTCTTCGCAGGATGTGTTAACCCAACGTTTTTTAATTGATCAATCGCAGGAAAGCAATCGTATTCCTGCCGAGCTTGAAAAATTACAGTCAATGGTAGATTACTGCCATACGGAATCATGCTTGCAAAAATTCATCATTTCTTATTTCGGAGAAACAGACTTGGAAGATTGCGGAAAATGTGCAAATTGCACAGATACGAGAGAAGCTTTTGAAGTAACAGTAGACGTACAAAAGGTGCTATCTTGCGTCATCCGCATGGGTCAGCGCTTCGGTAAGACGATGATTGCGCAAGTACTGACTGGCTCCCGCAATAAAAAAGTGTTAGAATTTAACTTTGATCAGCTGTCGACATACGGTTTAATGAAAGACCGTAATACGAAGGAAGTCTCCGATTTCATTGAATTCATCATTTCCGAAAATTATTTAGGTGTAGAAAATGGACAGTTTCCTATAATATATGTAACGGAACAAGGAAAAGATGTGTTAACTAATAAAGTGAAAGTATTCCGAAAAGGATCAGTTGAAACGAAGCAAATAACGAAGGAAGATCCGCTGTTCAATCAACTCCGTGCCCTTCGTATGCGCATGGCACAGGAGGCTGGAGTTCCACCATTCGTTGTTTTCTCCGATAAATCGTTGCATGACATGGTTGTGAAAATGCCGAAAACCGAAGAGGAATTTTTACAGGTGAACGGCGTTGGAGCAGCTAAATTGGAAAGGTATGGAGAAGCATTCATAGAAGAAATAAAATCTTTTGCAGCTCAGTCTGTGTAGCAAGACTGATTGTCCGCATAATCGAAAAAGCAGAGATGGAGCATATCGCCCGATCTCTGCTTTCTATTTTATTTTGATGGATCAGTTAGCTGCAAATTCCTTTTCATCCCGAAAACCGTATAAAGGGCAACCACCAACAATACGATACCTGTTAC
This sequence comes from Sporosarcina sp. USHLN248, assembly GCF_037144575.1. NCBI lineage: Bacteria > Bacillati > Bacillota > Bacilli > Caryophanales > Caryophanaceae > Sporosarcina > Sporosarcina sp. USHLN248. Next base: position 10,238 of record NZ_JBBCZC010000047.1, on the reverse strand, counting down.
GATAAATCCACCGTTATAGGATAGATCCAAATAGCCGATAATACTTGAGCCTACAACGACTCCGATTGAAAAGAACGCATAAAAATAACCATATGCTTTGCCGCGGAATTCTGGAGATGAAGAATCGATCAGCAAAGAGTTGATGGATGGGAATAAAAAGGCAAAGCCAACCCCGTATAATGCCATTGCGAAGTATAATAAGCTCATTTCATCAGCTTGGCTTAAAAACAGCATGCTGACGCCCATTACGGAAATGCCGAAAGCCAAGGTGAGCATCGGCCGCGCCTTATCAAAAATCCGATTGATCGGCAAAAGAAAAATTAATATAGCAACGATTCCAAAAGTGCTCAGCAACATGCCACTCGTTTTCGTATCAAACCCCAAACCTTCTACTTTTAAAGGCAATACAAGCGCTAAAACACCTTGAGAAAACATTAGGAAGAATGCTCCAGCGAACGCACGAACCATACCTGGACTCTTGAATAAATACCGGACTCTGAAGTTTTTAGAATCGGCCTCCTGCTTTTTCTTTGCTACTGTAAACGAACGGAGTAAAAAGAACGCAAAAATAGCTAAAATAAGCATAATGGCTCCGTTGACAGCCATAATGAAGGGGGCGCCTGTTTTTGCAGCGACGATGCCGCTATATGCTGGCCCAATAATTGCCGCTGATCCAACGAAAGCTCCTGAAATAGCGACGCTTCTGCCACGCTTGGATTCCTTTGCACGATTCGCCAAAAAAGTAAACGCTGCTGGAACAATTAATCCTTCCATAAAGCCGTGGACTAATCTCACTATGAGCAAGGAGAGTGGATCATTCGCAAGCATATAGCAAAATAGTGAAAAGGCTGAGGCGAAAAGCCCGATCAATAGAACGATGAAAGGACCTCTCTTATCTGTTAAAAAGCCCGATATGACATTGCCGATCGTATTGGAAAACGAATACATGCCAACGACTAGGCCTGTTACGAAAGAGGAGGCACCTAAAGAAAGGGCTAAAGGACTCATAATGGGCAGCTGTGAAAACAGATCGAAAAATGAGAAAAAGACAATAAGATAAACAAAAATACGCATCGTAAAGCCCCATTTCAATTAATATACACTTCTTCTACTTTATCATGTTCTATGATTTAGGGAAAAGAAAGAGTCTGAACAGAAACAGAAATTATGGCAATCTGTCATCTATCAATATAGAATGAAAAATAGGCAATTAATTTCAGTTGAAGGATGTGGTTCGCATGGTAAGGAAAATAAAAATCGGAATTGTCGGATATGGAAATTTAGGAAGAGGCGTAGAATCAGCAATTGCACAAAATGATGATTTAACAATTGTTGGTGTATTCACAAGACGAGCCCCTGACCAGCTCCAATTATTGAATACCGATATACCGATCATCCCTTATGATGATATTTTACAGTACAAGGAAAAAGTAGATGTTTTAATTCTATGCGGCGGGTCGAAGGATGATTTACCGAAACAAGGCCCAAATCTTGCCGCACATTTTAACACAGTCGATAGTTTTGATACACATGCGAAAATCCCTGAGTATTTTGAGGCAGTGGATGCTTCCGCTATGCCGAATGGAAAAACAGCAGTCATTTCCGTCGGATGGGATCCAGGACTATTTTCTCTGAACCGTCTTTTCGGTGAAGCAATTCTTCCAGAAGGGGCAACCTACACGTTTTGGGGAAAGGGTTTAAGCCAAGGTCATTCGGATGCAGTTCGTAGAATCGAAGGTGTTAAAGGAGCCGTTCAATATACAATCCCGGTGGAAGAAGCAGTCGATAAAGTACGGAGCGGAAAACTGCCGGAATTAACGACGAGAGAGAAGCATACGAGGGAGTGCTATGTTGTTTTGGAAGAAGGGGCTGTTGCAAAAACAGTTGAGCAAGCAATCAAAACGATGCCGGATTATTTTGCCGATTACGATACGACCGTACATTTTATTACGGAAGACGAGCTGTCGCGTAATCATAGTGCGATGCCTCATGGCGGATTCGTTATCCGGAGCGGTAAAACAGGAGAATCAAACAACCAAGTGATGGAATATTCTCTGAAATTGGAGAGCAATCCCGAATTCACTTCAAGCGTTTTGGTCGCCTATGCAAGGGCTGCTTATCGTCTAAACGAACGTGGCGATACAGGCGCTAAAACAGTGTTTGATATTGCACCCGGACTGCTTTCCCCGAAATCACCAAGCGCATTGCGAAAAGAAATACTATAACGTATTCATCAGAGTGATGAAGCTATTCTAAAAAGACATGACTCCATTGGAATGAAAGATTGAAAATGCTTTCAAAACGAAATTTATTCAATTATAATGAAACCTGTAGAAATTATTTAGGAGGTCGAAATAGTGCCGAAAAATGACGAAACACTTACAATGTTGAAAGACTTAACGGATGCGAAAGGCATTCCGGGAAATGAACGCGAACCTCGTGAAGTAATGAAAAAATATATCGAGCCATTCGCCGATGAAATTGATTATGATGGGTTAGGCTCCCTTATTGCTAAGAAAACAGGTGATCAAAACGGACCAAAAGTAATGATTGCTGGCCATTTGGATGAAGTTGGTTTCATGATCACGAAAATTGATGATAAAGGTTTCCTTTCATTCCAAACAGTCGGTGGCTGGTGGTCACAAGTTATGTTAGCGCAGCGTGTGACGATTGTTACACGCAAGGGTGATACAATTACAGGTATTATCGGATCAAAACCACCGCATATTCTATCTCCTGAAGCACGCAAAAAACCGGTGGACATTAAAGACATGTTCATTGATATTGGCGCAACTTCTAAAGAAGAGGCAATGGGGTGGGGCGTGCTGCCAGGCGACATGGTCGTACCGTATTTTGAATTCACAGTGATGAATAACGAAAAATATTTATTGGCAAAAGCTTGGGATAACCGTATTGGTTGCGCAATCGCGATCGATGTCATGAAGGCGTTAAAAGATGAAAATCATCCGAACATCGTATTTGGAGTAGGGGCTGTCCAAGAGGAAGTCGGCTTACGTGGAGCGAAAACAGCTGCTATGAAAATTCAACCGGATATCGGTTTTGCAGTTGACGTAGGCGTTGCTGGTGACACACCAGGAATAACTGCAAAAGAATCAACAAGCAAAATGGGCGATGGTCCACAAATCCTCCTTTACGATGCTTCTATGGTATCCCATAAAGGACTGCGCGATCTTGTCGTCGATACAGCTGAAGAGCATGGCATCCCATATCAATTTGAAGCAATGCCTGGGGGAGGAACAGACGCTGGATCGATCCATTTAAGCGGAAACGGAGTACCTTCATTAGCAATCTGTGTTGCAACACGCTATATTCACTCACATGCAGCAATGCTTCATAGAGACGACTACGAAAATGCAGTGAAGCTTATCGTAGAAGTCATTAAAAAATTAGACAAAGACACAGTCCACGAAATTAAGTTTGCATAATATCGAAAAACCGCATCTTTTAAAGGTGCGGTTTTTCGTTTACTTGATTCAATTAAGAAATAACGCATAATCCACTGTTTCAAACGCATAAATGACACTTTCGGCGCATAATACGATGGATCCAATGCATAAATGAATTGCGCCGCTCATAATCCACTGTTTCAAACGCATAAATGACACTCTCAGCGCATAACACCATGGTTCCAATGCATAAATGAATTGCGCTGCGCATAATCCACTGTTTCAAACGCATAAATGACACTCTCGGTGCATAATACGATGGATCCAATGCATAAATGAATTGCGCCGCGCATAATCCACTGTTTCAAACGCATAAATGACACTCTCAGCGCATAACACCATGGATCCAATGCATAAATGAATTGCACCGCGCATAATCCACTGTTTCAAACGCATAAATGACACTCTCGGCGCATAATACCATGGATCCAATGCATAAATGAATTGCACCGCGCATATCTCAACACTTCGATCGCATAACTGCATCATTCCACGCATAAATAGTCGTCTGACGCATAACTACCTCTTCACCCCTATAAATCCAATAAACTACGCAATTCCACGTTCTCGATTCACCTTTCTTCAATACTCTCATCCTAATAATCAAATAAATACACGAATTTATAATAATTCATTTGACTTTATATTTATGCAATCATATAATGTTTTATACAAACTTAAACAGGACGGTGATGATGGTATGATAAAACTCCCTTTATCTGCATTGAACATAGAAGAGAAGATTGAGAAGAGTTTGAAGGGAAGAGATTTTTTAACGTTATTGGATTTTACAACAGAAGAGATAACGTATTTATTGCATAAAGCGTATGTTATGAAACAAGAAGCAACAAAAGGGAACTTGCCCCCCGCATTGGCGGGAAAAACTTTAGGAATGATTTTTGAAAAGCATTCAACACGTACACGTATTTCTTTCGAAGTAGGCATGATTCAATTAGGTGGTCACGCGATGTTCATGAATGCAAAAGACTTGCAAATCGGACGTGGTGAGTCTGTATATGATACAGGTCATGTTCTTTCAGAATACTTGGATGGTGTAATGATTCGAGCCAATTCCCATGAAATGGTGAAAGAATTGGCAAAACATACGTCAGTTCCTGTTATAAATGGATTGACGGATTTATTTCATCCTTGCCAAGCGATGGCGGATTTATTAACGATGATTGAATGTAAGGGAGCAATTGCAGGATTGAAATTGGCCTATGTCGGAGATGGCAATAATGTCGCGCATTCGCTAATAATTGGTGCGGCACATATGGGGATGCACGTTGCAGTAGCGACACCGGCAGGCTATGAATGCAACGGAGAAATCGTTGTAAAAGCAAAGGAACTTGCGTCTCATAACGGAGGAAGCATAGTCGAAACAAATGATCCAATTGAAGCTGTGATAGATGCTGATATCGTTTATACAGATGTATGGACTAGTATGGGGCAGGAAGATGAAACTGAAAAACGTTTGCAGGATTTTGCAGGTTTCCAAATTAATGACGAATTGATTGTCCATGCAAAGCCGGACTTCGTATTTTTGCATTGCTTGCCAGCTCATCGTGAAGAAGAAGTTTCGGCATCAGTAATTGACGGGCCGAATTCATTTGTATTTCAGCAGGCCGGAAATCGTCTGCATGCGCAAAAAGCGATTCTTGCTGCAGTAATTGAATGATTTAGATAAGCCTTTTTATGTGCATGAAAAGGCGGAATCTTCGGAGTTAGGTATGATAATCGTTTTATTGACACATAAAACATTAAAAGCCACCATATTCTCAGGTGGCTTCTTTTTAAAACTTTAGCGTCCGGAGAAGGCTTGTGCCAATTCTCCTGTGATTTTTGTTCTTTCTTGCTCATCTGCGCTATTCCACAGTTTTTCGAAAAAGACGCCGAGACCAGGCAATAGATGTTCTTCGCCACGTTGAATCGCATCGTCCACTACATTTCTAATATCTTCGGCCGAGTTGTTCGTCATATTGGCCGTGATTGCATCCCGAATTTGAAAATTCATGTAGATCAACCTCCTACTATTATTTTGTACAAAACATCGCCAACTATACCGCCATTTGTTACACTGAAAAGAAAAAGGAAGTCAACTGAACATGAAAAGAATTGAATCTGCACAAAATGGACTCGTTAAGCATTGGAAAAAGCTTGCGACTTCTAAAAAAGATCGTGACAAATCAAATGAGTATATTGTAGAAGGGTTTCATCTGATTGAAGAAGCGATGAAGGAAAAAGGTAGTTTGCTTCATTTAATAATCCGCGAAGATGTCCAATTACCGATTGACTGGGATGTCTCCAACATAGTCACCATTGAAGTGACGAGGGCAATTGCAAAAGAATTGTCGGAAACAGAGCAGTCTCAAGGCGTATTTGCCCATTGTAAGCAATCTACTTATTCCGAAGAGAAGATCGAAGGATGGAGAAAGTACTTATTCATCGACTCGGTACAAGATCCAGGAAATGTCGGAACGATGATACGGACAGCAGATGCAGCAGGGTTGGACGCTGTTATTTTAGGAAAAGGTTCAGCTGATCCGTATAATCCAAAAACGATCCGTTCAGCGCAAGGCTCTCATTTCCATATACCGATTGTCAAAGGCGATTTGATGGAGTGGTGCGGTCGCATGAAATCAAAAAAAATTCCTGTTGTTGGAACAGGTCTGAAGCAAGCTGAAAATTATCATTCGATCAAGCGATGTGAGCAATTTGCGCTTATTGTAGGAAATGAAGGAAGCGGAGTCGCGTCAGAATTGTTGGAACAAACGGATAAAGTTGTAAAGATCCCATTGCATGGTAAGGCGGAATCATTAAACGTGGCCGTAGCAACGGGCATATTATTGTATACTTTAATTGAACCCTAAGTTGAACAATTATTTTGTTTCGGGTATACTACTGTAGTATATAAATTATTGAAATGCGATGATCGGGAAAAGTAGACAATTTGCGAACCGACAGGAAATCGGCACCAAGACTGAGAGTGCCGAAAAGGTGAGAAATTGTTGAAGTTCACCCCGTTAGCAGCCGCCAGGACCAACATGCTGTTGTAAAGGTGCGCCGGTAGAGGGCCGTTATTCCAAATGAAGTGATTATGCGCTATTTGCATAATAATCAGGGTGGTACCGCGAACTCGTCCTCGTCCCTTTTTTAGGGGGCGGGGATTTTTTATTGATGAAAGGAGAATAGGCATGGAAGAACAGTTGAAAGAATTGAAAGAACAAGCCCTTGCGAAAATCAAGGAAGCGACAAATGTAAAAGAATTGAATGAAGTGCGCGTTGCTTATTTAGGTAAGAAAGGTCCGATTACGGATCTTTTAAAAGGCATGGGAAAACTGCCTGCAGAAGAACGCCCTAAAATGGGTGCACTCGTTAACGTCATTCGAGAAACCGTAACAGAAGTGCTTGAAGAACGTATGGCAAAGCTTGAAGAAGAGGCGATCAATGAGCAGCTGTCTAAAGAAGCAATTGACGTAACATTGCCTGGACGCCCTGCACGCACTGGCAATCACCATCCGCTAACACGAGTTGTTGAGGAAATTGAAGACTTCTTTATTAGCATGGGGTATGAAATCGCAGAAGGCCCGGAAGTTGAAAAGGATTATTATAACTTTGAGGCGCTTAACCTGCCGAAAGGCCATCCTGCCCGTGATATGCAAGATTCGTTCTATATTTCGGAAGAAGTGCTGCTGCGTACACATACTTCACCTGTTCAAGCACGGACAATGGAGGCGAAGGGCGGAGAGTCAATCAAAATTATTTGCCCTGGAAAAGTGTATCGCCGCGACAATGATGACGCGACACATTCTCACCAATTCACGCAAATTGAAGGTCTTGTCGTCGGTGAAGATATTCGCATGAGCGATTTGAAAGGAACTTTGGATTTATTTGCAAAAAAAATGTTTGGTGCAGATCGTGAAATCCGTTTGCGCCCGAGCTTCTTCCCATTCACAGAACCTTCCGTTGAAATGGATATTTCCTGTTTCAAATGTGGGGGAGATGGCTGCAATGTTTGTAAAAAAACAGGGTGGATCGAAATTTTGGGAGCGGGCATGGTGCATCCGAATGTCTTGAAAATGGCTGGCTATGACCCGGAAACCGTTTCGGGATTCGCATTCGGAATGGGGCCTGAGCGGATCGCAATGTTGAAATATGGAGTGGAAGATATCCGTCAATTCTATACGAATGATGTACGGTTCATATCACAATTCCACCGGACGGAAGCGTAAGGAGGAGAATCCATGTTAGTATCTACAAAATGGTTAAATGAATATGTCAATATTAAAGGGATCGATCCAGCTGAGTTGGCGGAAAAAATCACTCGTTCCGGGATTGAAGTAGATTCCATTATCCACCGCGGAGAAGGGCTCTCCAATATTGTCGTCGGCTATGTAAAGGAATGCATCAAGCATCCTGAAGCAGACAAGTTAAATATTTGCCAAGTGGATGTCGGAGAAGAGACGACACAAATCATTTGCGGTGCACCGAATGTAGCGGAAGGCCAAAAAGTGATCGTTGCCCGCCCGGGTGCTGTACTCCCTGGAGGCATAAAAATTAAAAAAGCGAAACTGCGCGGAGAAGAATCGAATGGCATGATCTGTTCATTGCAAGAGCTTGGCATTGAAGGAAAGTTAGTGCCAAAAGCATATGCTGAAGGCATTTATGTATTGCCTCAAGATGCTGTGCCCGGTGAAGATGCATTGCCGCTAATTGGATTAGATGATACAGTGTTGGAATTCGATTTGACGCCAAACCGTTCCGATGCTTTAAGCATGTTAGGCGTTGCATATGAAGTCGGTGCGATTTTATCCCAAGGCATTGCCCTTCCGAACATTTCTTTCAAGGAAGCAGATGAAAAAGCTGGAGAATTGTTGAAGCTTCGTGTAGAGGCTGCCAATGACAATCCGATGTACGTTGCCAAAGTGGTAAAGAATGTAAAAGTGGAAGAATCACCTTTATGGTTGCAAAATTACTTGATGGCTGCAGGTGTTCGACCGCATAATAACGTCGTCGATATTACGAATTATGTCCTTATGGAATATGGTCAACCGTTGCACGCATTCGATTATGATCGGATTGGTACGGGTGAAATCGTTGTTCGTCATGCTGAAGAAGGCGAGAAAATCACGACTTTGGATGACACGGAACGCACGTTAAAAGCGCATAACTTAGTCATTACAAATGGCAAGGAACCTATAGCGCTGGCAGGTGTTATGGGCGGCGCGAATTCCGAAGTGCATGATGGAACGACAACGGTCGTTATTGAATCAGCTTATTTTGCGCCATCATCTGTCCGTACAACATCGAAGGAAGTTGGATTGCGCAGTGATGCGAGTACTCGATTTGAAAAAGGCGTAGACCCGAACCGAGTGGCTGATGCAGCAGAGCGTGCAGCGCAAATGATGGCTGAAATTGCAGGCGGGGAAGTATTATCCGGTTCGGTCATTTTTGATCAGTTGGATAAAACAGCGGAGCGCATTACGATTTCGCCGGATTATATTAATAGCCGTTTAGGCATGAAAATATCTATGGATGAAATGTTATCGATTTTGGAGCGTCTTCAAATACCTACAGATGCGGTGAACGGCCAGCTTGTCATAGATGCACCGACGCGCAGGCAAGATTTGCGTATTAAAGAAGATATCATTGAAGAAATTGCGAGAATGCACGGCTATGATGAAATTCCAAAAACATTACCTGTCTCAGAATCTATCCCTGGCGGATTAACACCTTACCAAGCGAAACGACGTATCGCGCGCCAATTCCTTGAAGGAGCAGGTTTGTATCAAGCAATTACGTATTCGTTGACATCGAAAGCTCAATCTCAAGCTTTCGCACTTGAAACGGCACCAGTGACGGAGCTTCTCATGCCGATGAGTGAAGAACGCAGTGTATTGCGTCAAAGTTTGATCCCGCATTTATTGGAAGCAGTCACATATAATGTAGCCCGTCGGATCGATTCAGTCGCGTTATATGAAACAGGCTCCGTTTTCTTAGGAACAGAAGAGGATGGCTTGCCAAAAGAAGTAGAACATCTATCAGTGGTCATTACCGGCAAATGGGTTGACCAACCATGGCAAGGTGAAACGAAAAAGGTGGACTTCTTCGTAGTAAAGGGCATTGTCGAAGGTCTAATGGATCGTTTAGGTCTTGCACATCTTGTTGCATTTGAACAAGCGGTTATTGATGGTATGCATCCGGGCCGCACAGCGAGCATCTTGCTGGATGGAGAACGTGTCGGTTTAATCGGTCAAATTCATCCGACTGAGCAGAAAAAACGCGATTTGAAAGAAACGTATGTGATGGAGATGAACTTATCAAAAGTGCTATCAGTCGAAACTGAAGAGCTATTGTATCAACCAGTCCCTCGATTCCCAGCGATTTCAAGAGATATTGCACTCGTTGTAGCGAGCGAAACATCTGCCGGAACGCTTGCACAAATTATTCGTCAAGCAGGTGGCAAGCTGTTGAAAGATGTGAAACTGTTTGACTTGTATGAAGGGGATAATGTTGAGGACGGCAAGAAATCGATTGCTTTCTCTTTAACATACTTCGACCCTGAACGGACTCTAACGGATGAAGAAGTTGTTAAAGCGCATGAAAAAGTGCTATCTGCTTTAACGAATGAAGCGGGAGCTCAATTAAGAGGATAAAAATAAGGTTCTAAATCAAATGTTGGGGTGATGTGATTTGCACGTCACCCTTTTACTTAGATACCGCTGAGTAATGTTGATTTGCGCTACAGGGCGGACGCTTTCCGCCGGCATG
>NZ_JBBCZC010000046.1:0-25779 GCF_037144575.1 Sporosarcina sp. USHLN248 | reverse complement strand
GCGTGCGCCTGGAACGGAAAGCGACGGTTGTCAGGGGTTCCCCATTTATTCTCCAACCAGAAAGGGACTATCACAGAAAATCAGTTTTCACTGACTTTCTGGACAGCCTCTATTTAGTGTGAAGATATAAATCTTATCTTAAAAGCATAAAGTAAATGACAACAGCGATTTCAAAAATTCCTTATACCTCGCTCATTTGTAATGCCTCCAAAAAATAATTCTCGTTTTCGAGGTATTTGTCTTGATTTCAAGATAAATAATGTATATAGTAAGAGCATAACTTAAATCAGAAAGGAAGTTTTTATTATGTCTAAATGGTTAGTAGATGCAACACATACGAATGTAGGTTTCTCTGTAAAGCATATGATGGTTTCAAAAGTGAAAGGGAACTTCAATGTCTTTGAAGGAACTTTGGAAGGTAATCCTACAGATTTAACGGACGCTTCCATTGAATTTAAAATTGATGCAGCTTCCATCAATACAAACAACACGGATCGTGATAACCACCTTCGCTCTGGAGATTTCTTCGATACGGAAAAATATCCTGCAATCACATTTGTTTCAACTCAAATTGTGAAAAAAGGCGACGATGAGTACGATATCATCGGAGATATTACAATTAAAGATGTTACGAAAAAAATTACTTTCTCTGCTGAATACGAAGGAACAGGCAAAAACCCTTGGGGTGTCGACGTTGCAGGCTTCGAAGTTGAAGGAAAAATTTCAAGAAAAGAATTTGGTCTTACATGGAACCAAGCATTAGAAACAGGTGGAGTTTTAGTCGGAGACGACATTAAAATCACAATCGTTCTTCAAGTAAACCCTGCAAATTAATAAGCAAACAGGCGTCAAAGAACATTGAGTTCTATGGCGCCTGTCTTTTATTTATTTGCTATTAATTTCGTGATGAGTCGTTCAATCCATTACCTTTCGAATGCTTCGCCTGTCACAGCATCATCCGGCAATACTAAAATGCCTTTCTCTTGAGGAGCATCCGGCAAATCCAATTCTTTTGCAGAGCAAATCATGCCTGATGATGGAACCCCTCTTAGTTCCGCATCACGGATGATCATTCCTGATGGCATTACGGCGCCAACTTTTGCCACAACTACTTTTTGTCCGGCTTCAATATTTGGTGCGCCGCAAACGATTTGTAGCGTTTCGCTGCCGACGTCCACTTTACAAACACTTAATTTATCAGCATTTGGATGTTTCTCTTTTTCAAGCACATATCCGATAACAAATTTAGGAGTCAAATCTACGTCCAGCTCGATATTCACGTCATTCTTTTTCAACGCTGTGGAAATTTTCTTCACAATTTCTTCAGTTAATTTCACTTGCCCGGCTTCCTGAAGATCAAGATAAGAAGAGGCATTAAACAAGTTAAAACCGACAATCTCCCCTTCACCATCTTTTAAAATCGTTACGTCTTTCGATGACTCTGCTACAACCTCATGCGGCTTATCAGTAGTTAGTTGTGCCATAAGAACGTTTCCGACTCCATTTTGATTGTAAAATAAATTCATTTCTTTTTGTCTTCCTTTCTTGCGATCCGATTTTTCGCTAAGATGAAAATCGGCTCTAATTTCCCATTTTCATATCTGAAAGAGAGTGATGTTACCGGTACTCTGCCGTTTGTGAAAAATTGCATCGTCATTTGAGCAAGCACGTCATACCCTGTATCATTTCGAATATCACCTATGATCAATACATCTTGATGGGGCACCGAAACAGTCATATGGCCTTCAATCTTCTTTTCCATTTCTTTCAAGAAGGATACGTTCAATATCCTGCTCGCATCGTACCCGTCATTGTTATTGACAAAATAAAAAATGTTGTCAGCCACTACGTCTTTTTTAAATTGTGTCGGTAAAGACCTTACTTTGAACATTGCAGATTCCTTCATTTCCGATTCGCTCATCCCGATCGATTCGACCATTCCTTCATCAATTAGACGATAAGTCGTACCAAGGTCCAATGCAAAATAAATTCTTGTTTCAGCAGTATGATCTTTAACGATAAACTTTTTGCCTTCCTTTGACGACAGAGGGAAAGATGTTGACCGAATAACAGGATAAATAGCCCCTTCTCTTCGAAAGCCTTCTGTCATTTCTTTTTCCATTGCGTTAAATGTTTCTTGGATTGTATAAACAACTTCATCGATTGCAGATTCTTTCACATTTTCATATTTAGACAGAATTTCCGGTAAGGAAATATCCATCCCCTTTTTCAGAATCGAATGCTCCAGTCTGATTTTATCCGTTTTCCTGTCGAAGTGCCATTGTAATTGTTCAGACGGCAGGCGTTTCTTCAGTATTTCAACAAGATCAGATGATTTCATTTACCTCTTCCTTCCTTTTCAAAAATAAACGGCCGCTCGCTGCAATGAATAGCACCGGGTGACCGCCTCAATCATTAGGCTTCCTGTTCAATGGAACGTACAGTTTCCATCATCCAAGCCATATACTTTGCGATATTTTTTTTCTTTGTAATTGTTGTCATTTTGACGCCGCCGACACTGGCAATCAGCTCAGCTTTATCGCCATCCTTCTTGACAACTGCCGCAAAACCGAAAACGCCTTCATTTGAAAAAACCTTTTCCGAAACAATCTTATCGCTTGATTTATCCTTTAACAGATCGTAAAAAAGACGGCTTTCTTTTCCCTCATTTGGGTTGATGAACAAAATGAAAGTATCACTGCCTTTATTTAAGACGATATTTTGAGCATCCGCCTCCTCTTCTACTGTAAATCCTGCAGGTTTATATAGCTGGACACCCTCGACTTCAATATTTGTTTGCTTATCATTCAATTCAAATGCAGATTTTGCTTGGTCGATGCCGGCTGCCGCTTCTTCTTTCAATGATTTACCGCATCCTGTTAAAACAGCTGCAGAAAGAATTATAAGAAGTAAGAATTTCCAATAGCGGAACATTCGATTTCCTCCAATCAAGCATCATTTCCTTCAACGAACACAGCTTCGCTGTAATTTAGTAACCGAGTTATTTCAAAGCAATCTTGCTAAAGCTATTATGGCGTATTACGATGCATCATTGCGCCTCACACTCAATCCTTTACATCGGAATGACACCTATTCCAATAGGATATGTAGTCGCCGCTGGAAAACGAGGCTGTACTATTTTGCTTGCTTCTATTATTCAACTGGTGCTTGTACCTGTCAAATACTAGTGAACCATAATTCCACAACCCATTTTAAAGATATTATCCGTTTCGTGCAAATGTTGAGATTCATTGATTATAAAAATGGACCTTCAATTGACCGATTAACAACTGCATAATATGTTCGAACATCAAATCCCTCGTAACGACATTTGAAGTAAACATGCCAATAGCACCTTCATGCTGCCTTATTCCGCTCTTTTGAAAATATTCATCTACAATGATCCCTAATTCACGTCCCTTTCTCAACTCAACTGCGATTTCTTCCGGCAAAGGAATTTGAGCGCCAGCAGCGGTGATGATTGTACCGTCAGGCAAAGAAAGCGCTCCCCAATTACATACATACGTTTGGTTTTCAATCGTTCTGACGCCGCCTTCCAAACCAATGCCAATCCAGCCATCCATTTTTTCTGCCGCATGCTTAGCTCGATTTATAGCTCCCAATCTCGTCTCTTCATCGCCAAACGGCTGATCACGAACATTTGATGGCACTTTTTCAGCTTTCCATTCATTACCCGGGAAATGATTGTCAATTACTTTTAAAGTTGCTTTCACTTTTGCCTGATTTGTCGTTCCAATTATAAATTTCATATGTAAGGTTCCTTTCATATCATAAAAACCATCCGCTCATCCCTATTATTGGGTGAAAGGATGGTTTTTATCGATTTTTTCTACAGGCTTTTTATAGCGTTCGAAGTTGGATAGACTGCCTTACTATCTTATACGTTTTGTTTAATCGTTTCGACAGTCGTTTTATCACATGCTTTCACTAGTTTCACGAGCAATTCCTTCGCCGCAGCATAATCATCTGTATGAATGATTGAAGCGGATGTATGAATATATCGTGAACAAATTCCGATCACCGCACTTGGCACGCCTTCGTTCGAAGTATGGACACGCCCAGCATCAGTACCCCCTGGTGAAATGAAATATTGGTAAGGAATTTGATTGCTCTCTGCTGTATCTAAAATAAATTCGCGCATTCCGCGGTGAGTGACCATCGTTCGGTCAAAGATCCGCAGCAACGTACCTTTTCCTAATTGGCCGAATTCGTTTTTATCGCCTGAAGCATCGTTTGCAGGGCTCGCATCCAAAGCGAAAAACAGATCGGGCTGAATCATATTCGCTGCTGCTTGTGCACCTCTTAAGCCAACTTCTTCCATAACATTTGCGCCTGAAAATAAATGATTAGGCAACTGCTCACCATGGAGCTCTTTTAACAATTCGATTGAAAGCCCGCAGCCATAACGGTTATCCCAAGCCTTTGCCATAATCTTTTTATCATTCATAAGAGGAGTGAATGGACAAACCGGCACGATTTGCTGTCCAGGACGGATGCCGATTTTCTTCGCATCCTCTTTATCATCTGCTCCGATGTCAATTAGCATATTTTTAATATCCATCGGTTTGTTACGTACATCATCGCTTAAAAGATGTGGAGGTATAGAACCGATTACACCGATCACCGGCCCTTCATCCGTCATAATTTGCACTCGTTGCGCCAAAAGAACTTGGTTCCACCAACCGCCAAGTGGCTGGAAGCGAATCATGCCATTGTCTGTAATCGCTGTAACCATGAAACCTACTTCATCCATATGGCCTGCAACCATAATGCGTGGTCCATCTTCAGGCCCTTTTCGCACACCGAAAATACCGCCTAAGTTATCTTGGATAATTTCATCTGAATACTTTTCTAATTCGCCTCGCATATAATCACGTACAAAATGCTCATTGCCGGGAGCACCAGGCAATTCCGTCAATGTTTTGAACATTCTTAGAGTATCTTTTTGCATACTGTTCCCCCAATTTCATTATGAACTATCTCTATTGTAGATTATTATGCAAAAACTATCCATCCTGAATATTTAGCAAACCGAAGTTTTTTTAACTCGAATGTTTTTCAGGAACCATTACCCAACGATATAAAATATGGTACACTTGGGTGAGACTGATTGAGGGGGTTCGATTCCATGAAACTTAAAGATTTTCTTGCAGGCGCATTAACAGGTATTGCTGCTGCCATTATCGTCAACCAAGCAATTGAAAAAGTGAACCCGAATACTCCGGCCGAGGATGTGCTGAAGGCTGTCAAAGAAGCTTTCAAAAAAGAGGGGCCGATTGACGGCTCTTGGATCGTAATGAAACCGGAACCATTCACAAACAATGTTCTTTCAATGGAAGTATATCGCGGAGGCATCTCACGCATTAAAAACGGCGAATTGGAACAGTATGAATTTGCAGCAAACGCAGAGACTGGCACAGTTGTCGAATTAATTAAAAAGTAAATCAATGTGGTGCCGTACTGCCGCTTAAAAAGTCTGTTATTCACCAATTCAATCAAAATGAAAAAGCCCCCGTTTACAGGTGCATTGAAGTGCACTCCAGAAGTTAGAGTCAAAAACTAACTTCTGGAGTGTTTTATTATGGCCAAATATAGTGATTCTTTTAGAACGATGGTTGCGCAGGAGTATTTGGATGGCTCGATTGGGTAATATCTAAAAGTAGAATAATGATAGATTGAAATTACTACTATACCTAACACTAAGGAAGATACTTCATCTTTTTATCTTTATTCCAATTCCTTTCCATTACCTTTTATATAGTCTATACTAATTGCACTCCATCGTTGCCAATCACTCGTCCAGCTCTATTGAATAGCTGTCATTTGCTTATAGCTGAGCAATTGACTGATTCTGTAATTTCTTTTCCACTTTCATCCCACTGAACGAGACGGTACACAGCATCATGATAGAAGATGAAGCGGTAACGGTTAGGCAGCGCCTCTTTCATTAATCGCTCCTTCGCGAAGATGGACGTCATCGGATAATCATCATACGCCAATACCCATAGCGGATTACTATGTGCATGTGTTGGCATTATATCGCCCATATGCAAAATCGTTTCTCCGTTTTGCGTTAATTTAATGACGCTATGTCCATCACTATGCCCGCCGGTGTGAATCATTTCAATTCCCGGCAAGATCGTCTGCTGCCCTTCAAATGTTTCAACCTGCTCTATAATCGGCTCCCAATTCTCTTTCCAATACGTATTTTTCGACCGAATATTCGGGTTGCGCATCTCATCCCATTCAATTTGAGAAACATAGATTTTCGCATTTGGAAATACTGATACAAGTTCTCCATCTCGCCATTCAGTTAAACCGGCAGCGTGGTCATTATGCAGGTGAGTCATTAAAATCATATCAATATCTGTTACTTGTAAACCGATTTCAGAGAGGCTTTCTGCCACTTTCGTTTCAGACCTTACGCCTAAATTGCGCTTCTGTTTATCGGTAAGCTTCCCTTTGCCGATTCCTGAGTCAATTAAAATATGCTTTCCTTCATAAGATAAAAGAATCGGATCTGTTCGCAGCTCAATCAAGTTCTGATCGTCAACTTCATAGCGGCGCGACCATAATGCTTTCGGCACAACACCAAACATCGTCCCACCGTCGAGGAAATTGACACCCCCGTCAAGCCATGTAAGTTTCATTTTGTGAAATGTATATGTATCCAATTCAATCTCCCCTTTCGTTTATAACAGTCCTCTTCGCATTCCCTTATTTAAAAGCCGCTTCCATCCGATAAATCGGTTGCCCTTTCGCTGAAAACTTCTCTTCGTATTCCGTCATAATATTGTCTTCAGGCATTTGTGCATGCAAGTCTAAAGAGATGTCATGAAACACCATGCCATAAGCCGACATTGAAACAATCGAGTACTCAAATAGTTTGCGATTATCCGTTTTAAAGTGAATTTCCCCTCGTTCCCCTAAAATTGATTCATAACGCTTCAAAAAGGATTCGTGCGTTAATCTTCTTTTTGCATGTCGTGATTTTGGCCACGGATCAGAGAAGTTCAAGTACACTCGATCGACTTCCCCTTTTTTAAACAACTCTTTCAAATGTGCACCATTGCCACGCAGCAAGCGTAAATTTGAAGGCTTGTCCGCTTCAATCGCTTTTTCAAGCGCGGAAACAATGACATTGTCAAAATGCTCAATACCGATATAATTAATATTTGGATTGGCTAATGCCATGCCGATGATGAACTGCCCTTTTCCAGTTCCCACTTCTATATGGATCGGGTTTTCATTGCCAAATACCGAATGCCAATCTTGTTGAATGCCTTCCTCTTCTTGTATTAAAACATCTGGATGGGCTTCCATGAACTCTTTCGCCCACGGCTTATTGCGAAGACGCATTTTTCTTACACTCATTTCTATTCTATAATATCGTTATTTTCTTGCTCAGGAGCGAAATAGATGCTCGATGCTGTCGTTTGTCCGTTGTCTAAAATCGCTTGTGCCGCTTTGAACTGATTATGTTTCATCGGAACAGAAACCTTACGCAAATTTGCAAACCATTCATCATACGAACGTCGATCAACGATTTTCGTATCGTATGGCACACCTGGATAATCAATATACCCATTTCTTGATAGGATCACTTTCCGAATCGGAAACTCTATATCATTCGCTGAAAATATTCCCGAAATGATTTTTTCCATTCGTTGTAAACCGATCATCGGGTTCAATACTTTTGACTCACGATCACCGTGCTTTTTTATCCAAAACCGATCGCTATTTCCAATAAAGGCAGCCACTTCCTCTTTTTCAAGGACAGTGACGCAAATGCATTCCAAAGGGGTCATTATAAGTATATCAAGTTCCACAGGCGCTTTTTTCAACTTCAATATCGGATAATAAAATAATAAATAGCTATCTGGCAATAACTGAGTAAAGCTTCGAAGCAATGAATCCCTCATAAATTGCTCATCTAATTTTGAATGTTCCATAAGCGTGGAACTTGCCCATTTCAATTGAAAATGGAATAACTGATCTACATAAAGCTTTCTGAGCTGCTCCACATTTTTAGGATTGTAAATGATGTTTGGATTAAAGCCGAAAGAATCCGCTTCCCGCTCTTCTTGCTGCTCCGATGCATGTTCTTCCTGGTCCGTAGCAGAGTCCTTTTTGCTTCCGAAAACACGCAAGATAGGACTAAACCATCTGCTTTCTTCCCTTTGTGCTTCCTCTTCACCTGATTCCCTTTGCCACTCCGATAAATCCATCCCGTTTTCCCATTGCAGTTTCATACGATCCCATTGGGAACTTTTCAAACGTACAAACTGAGTCGGATAACGGGAAAGATCATTCTCGTATCTTGACACATAATCCAACAATTTCACAAGTTGTGCCAATTTCATCCACTCCAATCAATCACGCCTTGACGTAATCGTATTCGGATTTTCCGGGTCCGAAAAGTTCTTTCAAAAATCCGTGACATCCGCCAGCGGCTTCACTTGAATCAGCAGGAGTTTGAACTCCCACTGATTCGAAAGCGCTCCTTATTTACCGTGCACTTACAGACGTATAGAATGTCTGCTAAGTCCAATTTAACTGTTGTACATTATTGTTTTTCAAAAACGGGCATTTGACGTGAAAACGCCTCTTGCAATTTCTTTGTTATTTCGCCAGGCTGGCCCGAACCGATTTGGTTGCCATCAATTAAAATAACCGGCGTCACTTCTGCAGTTGTCGATGTCATGAAAAACTCATCCATTTTCAAAGCATCCTCAGGAGTGAATGCGGTTTCCTTCACTTGAATGCCAATCTCACTGCATAATTTTAGAATGACTTGACGTGTAATGCCATTCAATATTAAATTCGTCGCTGGATGCGTATAAACAACTCCGTCTTTTACGCCAAACATATTCGACGAAGATCCTTCCATGACGAAGCCATCCCTTACGAAAATCGCTTCTGCACATCCATCCTCGAAAGCTTCTTGCTTCGCTAACACGTTCGCCAATAAATTCAAGCTCTTTATATCACAGCGAAGCCATCGGACGTCTTCAACAAACTTAGCAGACACCCCTTCCGCCATATTTTTAAGTGGTCTCTCATTCGGTATTGCATAAGCTGTCACAACAGGCAGCACGGATGGATCTGGGAATTGATGGATACGCAATGAAGCACCTCTCGTCACTTGCAAGTAAATATGGCCTGTGTCGATTTTATTGCGTTCTACTAGCTCTTTTGCTATTTCAATCAATTGCTGCTGTGAATACGGAATCGTCATTTTTATTTTTGCAGCGCTTTGAAGCAGCCGTTCAAAATGTTCTTCGGCTGTATACAACTCACCATTATACACTTTCACAACTTCATACACACCGTCACCAAAATAATAGCCCCGGTCATCAACAGAAATATTCAGTTGATCTTTATCCGTAAACTTCCCGTCAATAAAATAAATCGTCATTCTTTTTCCCCTTCCCCTTGATCGCATGCAAGGCGGCTAATCGTTTCCGCATAGATCGCTGTCGCCTGTAATAGATCTTCTATATATACATATTCATCCGCTTGGTGAGCGACATCTTCCCGTCCTGGGAATAGCATGCCGAACGCCACGCCTTTATCCAAAGAACGGGCGTACGTGCCGCCACCGATCGCAAGCAAAGTAGCCTCTTCACCAGTATAAGAGGTGTAGACATCTTGCAATGTCTTCACAAATGGATCATTCGCATCAACGTGATGAGGAGTTGAATTGGACGCGACAGTCATATCGAATGGCAAGTCCGTCATTCGACGCTCGCAAGTTGCTATTTTTTCTTCATATGGATACGTGACGGAATAGCGCATGCTCACTTTTATTTGTCCACCTGTTTCTTCATCGTACGAGATAACGCCGGCATTCAAGGTCGTATCACCTGAAACTTCATCATTATAGGCAAGTCCTAAGTAATGTCCACGTGATTCATTGCCAAACGCATCAAGTATGAATTGTGTAAAATCCTTGGAATCTCCTTCTTCAAAAACCTTATTCAGGAAGGAAGCCAACAAAACACCAGCGTTTACGCCATTGTCCGGTTCCATTGCATGAGCTGCTTTTCCCTCAACCCGTATAACTGCCTCGCCGTCTTTTTCAACGATTGTTGCCGCCATGTCATGAATGTTCATAAAGCTTTCAAATCGATCGAGCACATCCGGTATATTGAGGCGAACTTGAGCCTGAGCCAAGTCCGGCACCATATTCGTCCTGTCCCCAGCCTTAAAATATTGAAGCTGTCCATCTTTGTTTTTCATTTTCTGTGTGAAGATTAACGAAGCAATCCCCTTTTCGGCATTAATGATCGGGAAATCCGCATCTGGCACGAAGCCGACCGTCGGCATTTCCTCTTTTTGAAAATAGCGTTCCACGCAGCGGAAACCGCTTTCTTCGTCTGTCCCAATGATGAGGCGAACTCTTTTATTTAACGGAAGACCGGAATCTTTCACCATTTTCATCGCATGCCAAGCAGCAATTGTCGGCCCTTTATCATCAATCGAGCCGCGGCCGAAAAGTTTACCATCCTTCACAGTGCCATCAAAAGGGCCATATGTCCAGTTGCCGCCAGCCGGAACAACATCAACATGGCAAAGAACTCCTATCAACTCTTCTCCTTCGCCCATTTCAATATGCCCAGCTACATTGTCTACATTCTTCACTGTAAATCCTGCTTTTTCACCCTCATTCAATAGCCATTCTAAAGCCCTTTTCGGTTCTGGACCGAACGGAGCTTCTTCAGTAGAAAGGCTTTCATCCAGTACAGACGGAATTGAAATGAGCTCCTTCA
Organism: Sporosarcina sp. USHLN248; assembly: GCF_037144575.1. Lineage (NCBI taxonomy): Bacteria > Bacillati > Bacillota > Bacilli > Caryophanales > Caryophanaceae > Sporosarcina > Sporosarcina sp. USHLN248. The sequence continues at coordinate 14,986 of NZ_JBBCZC010000046.1, read as the reverse complement.
AATCATTTAAAATGCATTCCTGCTTTTGCAAAGTTTCATTTTTCCAATTCACCAATCTTCAGCACCTTCTTTCTTATCCTATATTTTCACATGTTACGTGCAATAAATAAAGAACTAAACTTCCTTTAATGTATTCAAATGATAACCTCTCCGTCTAAAATATCAGAATGAAGACTGCGCTCACAGTCTTCACAAAAATTTCATGTACTATTGACAAAAATGAGTTATAATTGTATTGTCAGAACATTTTATCTGACGACCGTAGCATTTTGCGGAAGGAGTGCCTGTCAAGGGGGAATTTCAACTTACAAAAGGTACATTCATTAGTCTCATGCCCATCGATTTTGGAAAATGATGATGAAGGAGTGGTTCCACAGTTGAATCCTAACACTGATCGTATGCTCACCCGTATCAAAGATGTCTATTTGTTCATCCTTGATCACGGCGAAGTAACTACGGAAAATGTGGTCGAAGAATTTGGTATCACAAACCGCACTGCACAAAGGGACTTGAACGTCCTCGAATATAATGAACTCATCATGAGTCCGTCGCGCGGTAAATGGAAGACAACGAAGAAGAAAGTTAAATTACCCTCTTGACCTAAAAGGGGCTATCGATCAAAGTGAGTTTCCGCCACTTTCTCGATAGCCCCTACTTCATTTTTGTAGCAATGCGATTTCTTCTTCTGTTAATTCACGATAGCTTCCTAACTTCAGTTGGTCGTCCAGTATAAGGGGCCCCATAGACATCCTTTTCAAATAGATGACACGTTTTCCAACAGCTTCAAACATCCGTTTCACTTGATGAAATTTTCCTTCCGTAATCGTCAATTCAATTTCTGAACGGAGCTCTTCCGATTTCAAAACTTTTAATTCACCCGGTTTGGTGAAATAGCCATCATCCAATGTAACGCCTTCTGCAAACTTGCGGATATCCTCTTCTCCCACTTTGCCTTCAATATGCGCATAATACATTTTCGGCACTTCTTTTTTCGGTGACAATAATTCATGCGCTAGCTTACCGTCATTCGTCAGCAATAAAAACCCTTCTGTGTCCTTATCTAACCTGCCGACAGGAAACGGCTGAAAATGCTTATACTCGGCATCTAACAGATCAATGACGGTACGATCACGCAAGTCTTCCGTAGCGGAAATGACTCCTTGCGGTTTATTCATCATCAAGTAAATGAATTCACGGTAGACGACTCGCTCCCCTAAAATCGTCACTTCGTCTGCCGTCGGCTCAACTTTGCATGCGGGATCTTTCACCGTCTCCCCGTTCACCCTGACAGCGCCTTTTTTCAAAAGCTGTTTCACTTCCTTGCGCGAACCGTACCCCATATTCGCCAACAACTTATCTAAACGCATAATTCACCCTCCAAAACCGAACTTCTGCAGTATTCTATTTAACCGATCTCCGAAAAGCTTTTGTGCCAATCCTGTTTTAAATGACAGAAATCCGTAAATAGCCGCACCGACTGCCGCACAAATGAGAATATAGAGCAACGCCTGCATTTTGCCTTCTACAGGACTGATTGCAAACAAGCCTTTCAATGTTAAATGTATAGCAATCCACATAATCAAGTTGAAAATCCCGATTAAAATCAGTCTTCTGAACACCATCTTCGATCGATAGTTCAATGTTTTTGTTATGACAAAAATATTAAGTCCTACTGCTATTCCATATCCGATTGCTGTCGCTATAATCGCTCCATCTGTCTCAAACGCTTTTATGAGCGGAATATTTAAGATCAATTTAAAAAGCAGTCCTAATAACGAAGTGAATACAATCCATTTATGTCGATCAATTCCTTGCAAAATCGCCGCTGTAACTGTAAACAGTCCAAACAAGATTGCAACGGGTGCATAACTCGCCAATACTTCCGATCCGACTGGATTTTTCTCATATAGGAAATAGTAAAACTCATTCGATAAAACAATTAGACCAATGACGATCGGCACTGTAAGAAAGAGCATAATTTGGAATGTTTGGTCAAGAGAACGAGTAATACCGTTTTGATCTCTTTTTGCGTAATACCCTGTAATGACTGGAATTAAAGCCATCGAAAATCCGGTAGCTACCATAACTGGAATCATAACAACTTTATGCGTTAAAAAATTCAACATTGACAAATATTCATCAGACACTTTAGCTAACCCAATTGAAGACATTGCATCATTGAAAGTAATCATATCAACAAATTGGTAAAGTGGATTAATTACACCGACAAGGACAAAAGGAATTGTATAGCCGATCACTTCCTTGTACATATCAACAAAACTAATATTGCTTGCCGGTGGACTTTGCTCATATAGATAGTCGAACTCCGGCTTATATTTTCTCCAATATCGATAAAGAATAACAAGTCCTGCAAGTGCTCCAATAAATGCGGCAAATACCGCAAATTTCACTGCTGTCCTTGGAGATAAGTCTAATACGTTGACCACAATAAACGCACCGATAAGCACAACAGCAATCCGTACAATTTGCTCGACTAATTGTGAAACAGATGTCGGTTCAAATTTTTGATGACCCTGCAAATAGCCCCTCACAATACTCATAAGTGGGACTGCTAAAAGAGCGTAACTAACCCACCGGATGACTGATGTAATTTCTTCAACCGTAAAGATTTGTTCATCATCCCTGCGGACGAGATGAGCTATCGGCTCCGCCATGAAAAACAGCACCAAAAAGGAAAGAATCCCTGTTGTCACCATTACGAGCATGCCGGATTTCATGAGTTTCCTGCCTGTGGCATAATCGCCCAATGCATTGTATTTCGATACAAACTTAGATATTGCAAGCGGTGCGCCAGAAATGGCAACCGCCAATGCTAAATTATAAGGAATATACGCATACTGATATAACCCTACATTATCTTTGCCGACAATAGCATAAAACGGAATAACATATAAAAGGCCTAACGCTTTTGACAAAAATAGACCAATCGTCAAAATTGCAGTGCCTTTCACTAAATTTGATGACATAGTTGATCCTTCCAATCTGTTATACGAATCAATTACACCCCAGCGTAATCGTGTCCACCATTTATACAAGACTTTAGTGACCATCCAGCCTTAGTCTTGGACATGAACCTTCACAATCACTATCTACTTAAAGAAAAAAACCTCTTAAAAATCAGAGAGGCATTCGCAATAAGTTTAACTTAGATTAGTGAAATTGACTGAATACTACTAATCCAGTTCCTCACCTATTGTAACAGGATTCGCCTAAGCCAGTTAAACAAAGCTACTTACCAGTTTACCTCCCGATGGCACTTTTCACAATGGTTATCGCACGATCATGTATAATAGAGAAAAACTGAAAGTGTGGTTCCTATAATGTATGACGTCATAATCATAGGCGGGGGTCCCTCGGGTCTCATGGCCTCCATCGCAGCAGCAGAAAATGGAAGCAAAGTGCTGCTTTTGGATAAAGGAAAAAAATTAGGCAACAAATTGTCGATTTCGGGCGGTGGAAGATGCAACGTAACAAACCGTTTACCCCAAGAGGAAATTGTTAAAAACATTCCTGGCAACGGGCGGTTTTTATACGGCCCATTCTCTGTCTTCAATAACGAAGATATCATTTCATTTTTCGAGGGACTTGGCGTTCCTTTAAAAGAAGAAGACCACGGGCGGATGTTCCCTGTTTCCAATAAAGCAAAAGACGTTGTCGATGCACTTCTGAATGAAATGGAAAGGCTGCACGTTGAAGTGAGACTGCAAACAAAAGTAAAGAAACTGCTCATGGATGACGAAAAGATTTTCGGTGTCCGTTTAGAGGGCGGGGAAGAAATCCGGTCTCATGCAGTCGTTGTTGCTGTAGGCGGAAAAGCAGTTCCGCAAACAGGCAGCACCGGTGATGGCTATCCTTGGGCGGAAAAAGCCGGGCATACAGTGACGACGCTCTATCCGACAGAAGTGCCTTTACTCTCCAATGAACCCTTCATCCAGTCGAAGGAATTGCAAGGCCTCGCACTTCGGGACGTTGCCGTCTCCGTATTAAATGCGAAAGGAAAAGTTCTTATTACCCATCAAATGGATATGCTGTTTACCCATTTCGGATTGAGTGGCCCCGCAATTTTGCGCTGCAGCCAATTCGTCGTCAAAGAACAAATGAAAAATGGCAAACAACCTGTAACAATGCGCATTGATGCCGTCCCTTCCAAAAATGAAGAAGGCGTTTTTCAGTTGCTTCTCTCTTTATTGAAAGACGATCCGAAAAAAGCCGTGAAAAACAGTTTAAAAGGGGTTGCACCTGAGCGCTGGCTTGCATTTTTATTGGACAAGTCGGCAATCGAAGGTAGCGACGTAGGAGCTGGTATACCACACGATAAAATCCGCAAGCTCGCTGGGCTGCTAAAAGGATTTACGATGGAAGTAACAGGCACGCAGCCGATTGAAAAAGCTTTCGTTACAGGCGGCGGCGTTTCCACGAAAGAAATTGAGCCTAAGACGATGGCCTCCCGTAAAAAGAACGGACTTTATTTTTGCGGCGAAATTCTGGACATTCACGGCTATACCGGCGGATACAATATTACTTCCGCACTCGTAACGGGTAGAATCGCCGGAATGAGCGCTGGTGGGTATGCGAAGGAGAATGAATAAAGTCCGCGAACAAGCATCACTTTTTTATAATCAAGTTCGGACAACAGCTTGATGGGACAGCCATCCGCTCAATCAGGCTCGCCCATCGGCCAGTTGGGGAACACTAACCGTTTTTATTTGAACTCCTCCACTCGAATAAAACAATTAAAACCGGTGAAGAACAAATTAATCGTTCTTCACCGGTTCTATTGTTTAGAAAATAATCCTTATCCGACTGCGACAATATTGACAAGTCTACCTGGAATCGCAATCACTTTCTTCAACTCTTTACCGTCAATCCATTGTTTCACTTGCTCATCTTTTAGGGCTGTTTTTTCAAGTTCCTCTTTGGAAATATCCTTCGCAACATTTATCTTCGCGCGGACTTTGCCGTTAATTTGAACAGCTACTTCAACTGTGTCCTCTTCCATTTTCGATTCATCATACGTCGGCCAAGAAACGTAAGCGATCGATTCTTCGTGGCCCAATTTCTCCCATAGCTCTTCTGACAAATGTGGCGTAATTGGTGAAAGCATAATGATGAACCCTTCGACAAACTCTTTTGGAATCGAATCTACTTTGTAACATTCGTTAATAAATACCATCATTTGGGAAATGGCAGTATTATAGCGCATGCCTTCAAAGTCCTCAGTCACTTTTTTCACCGTCTGATGATATGTTCTTTCAAGAGCACCATCCGGCTTACCGCCAATTTTCGAGCTAAGTGTTCCGTCTTCATTTACAAATAGTCTCCAAATCCGGTCAAGGAAACGTCTTGCTCCATCCAAACCATTCGTTGACCACTCTTTAGAAGCATCAAGCGGCCCCATGAACATTTCATATAGACGAAGTGTATCAGCACCGTGAGAATGAACAATATCGTCTGGGTTTATGACGTTACCCAATGACTTCGACATTTTTACATGGCCTTCACCTAAGATCATCCCTTGGTTAAATAGCTTTTGGAATGGCTCTTTCGTTTGAACAACACCGATATCATAGAGCACTTTATGCCAGAAACGCGCATAGAGCAAGTGAAGTACAGCATGCTCAGCACCACCAACGTAAATATCAACTGGAAGCCAACGTTCAGCAAGCTTCGGATCGATCAACATTTCATCATTATCCGGATCGATATACCGCAAGTAATACCAGCAACTGCCAGCCCATTGCGGCATCGTATTCGTTTCACGACGGCCTTTCATGCCTGTTTTCGGATCTGTAACATTTACCCATTCAGAAATGTTTGCAAGTGGTGATTCGCCAGTGCCGCTCGGTTTAATATTGTCCGTTTTCGGAAGCATTAGCGGCAATTCAGACTCATCCACAGTCGTCATCGTGCCGTCTTCCCAATGAATAATCGGAATCGGTTCTCCCCAATAACGCTGTCTGGAGAATAGCCAGTCACGCAGGCGATACGTAATTTTCTTCTCGCCTTTCCCTTGTTCTTCAAAGAATGCGATCGCCTTTTCAATCGCCTCTTCTTTGCCAAGTCCGTTAAGGAAATCGGAATTGATATGTTCCCCATCACCTGTATAGGCTTCTTTAGAAATATCGCCTCCTGCCACGACTTCAACAATTGGTAAATCGAATGTCTTCGCAAATTCATAATCTCGTTCATCATGTGCAGGAACTGCCATAATTGCGCCTGTTCCGTAGCTTGATAGAACATAGTCCGCAATCCAAATCGGCATTTTTTCGCCGCTTGCTGGGTTTACAGCATACGCACCGGTAAACACGCCTGTTTTCTCTTTCGCAAGATCTGTACGCTCTAAATCGCTTTTTACTTTCACTTTTTCAAGATATGCATCGACCGCTTCCCTTTGTTCAGCTGTCGTAATTTTTTCAACTAATTTATGCTCTGGAGCCAAAACAGCGTATGTCGCTCCAAAAATCGTATCCGGACGAGTTGTGAACGCTTCAAACGAAAGGTCCGTGCCATCGATATCGAACGTCAGTTGTGCACCTTCAGAACGTCCAATCCAGTTGCGCTGCATATCTTTCAAGCTATCAGGCCAATCAAGCTCATCCAAATCTTCAAGAAGGCGATCTGCATATTCTGTTATCCGCAATACCCACTGACGCATTGGACGGCGCTCGACTGGATGGCCGCCGCGCTCTGATTTTCCGTCAATTACTTCTTCATTGGCAAGGACTGTACCAAGCGTTGGGCACCAGTTGACAGGTACTTCATCGATGTATGCCAACCCTTTTTTATACAGCTGGATGAAAATCCATTGTGTCCATTTGTAATATTTCGGATCAGTCGTATTGATTTCCCTGTCCCAATCATAAGAGAAACCAAGATCATTCATTTGGCGTTTGAACGTCGCAATATTTTTAGCCGTAAATTCCGCAGGATCATTTCCTGTATCAATCGCATATTGCTCAGCCGGCAATCCAAATGCGTCCCAACCCATCGGATGCAAAACATTGTAGCCTTGTTTCCGTTTAAATGAACTTAAAATATCCGTCGCAATATAGCCTAATGGGTGGCCGACATGCAATCCAGCCCCGGAAGGATAAGGGAACATATCAAGCGCGTAAAACTTCGGTTTCGACTCATCATCGACCATTTTATAAGTTTTATTATCCTTCCAATATTGCTGCCACTTCTTCTCGATTTTTACATGCTCATAACTCATCGCTGTTTCATTCCTTCCATTGTGAATTAAATAGCATCGTATATGAAAAAACTCTCGTCCCTAAAAAGGGACGAGAGTTTTCTCCCGCGGTGCCACCCAAATTGACGACCATTGCCGCCCAACTTGTTTCCTTAACGCGGAAAACGGCACCGGCTACTGTTCTGTTCACCGATACGGGCTCCAAGGCGAGTTCATCGTCGTCGTACAGGCTTGCACCAACCGCCCGCTCTCTGAAATCGTCCGATCCGACTACTGCTCCTTTTCAACGCCTGCGCTATTTAATACATTTTATTGTAGTTTACCCGAATCTGTTCCAAAATACAACTATACATTCGGAATTATTTACATATAGCATTTGCAATAGCCATTCGGTTAGAAGGCACCTCATCTCCATGATGCATCAATCAGTCTATATGCTAATGAAATCACATAATGCTTTTCAACTCAATTTATGCATAAATGCCGCGTTCACGCACACTAACGGCACACTATATTTATTAATCCTCACATATACACATTACGCCACACATACTTATACATTAATATTCAAACGCCTACATCTCCTCACCACACGCATAACACCTCTAATTTAGCACATAAAAGCGACATCCCCCTGCCTGCACTGATCTTGGTTCCATCGCCCGTCACCTACGCCTTTACATCCTTCACGATAAGCTCAGCTTCCGTTGAATCAATAATGTCTTGTACAGTAAATCCTTCAAAGACTTCCTTCAACTCCAAACCGTCAGGCGTCACTTCGATTAAAGCACGTTCTGTAATAATTTTATTCACTACCCGTTTGCCGGTTAGCGGCAATGTACATTCCTTTTTTATTTTCGGCGATCCATCTTTCGCCACATGATCCATAATGACGATGATCTTTTTAGCACCGTGGACAAGATCCATTGCGCCGCCCATACCTTTAATCATCTTCCCTGGAATCATCCAGTTTGCTAAATCCCCTTTTTCCGAAACTTCCATCGCACCCAATATTGCGACATCTACATGACCGCCGCGGATCATTGCAAAAGATTCCGCACTGCTGAAAAATGAAGAGCCCGCTATTGTTGTAACCGTTTCCTTCCCGGCATTAATCAAATCCGGGTCGACCTCATCCTCCTCCGGATATGGGCCGATGCCCAACAGACCATTTTCGGACTGCAAGACAACTGTCTTATTGTCTGATATATAATTCGCTACAAGCGTTGGCATTCCAATCCCCAAATTGACGTAATCCCCATCTGCAATTTCCTTCTCTGCACGCTTCGCGATCCGTTCTCTGAAATTAATTGCCGTCATCGTGACCATTCCCCTTCCTTATCGAGTCGTTAACCGTTCAATCCGTTTTTCCTGTGCCGCTTGCAACAATCCTTGCACATAAATGCTCGGCGTGTGGATTGTCGCCGGATCCAAATCACCCGTTTCCACAATTTCTTCCACTTCAGCAATCGTGAACTTGCCTGCCGCAGCCATCATCGGATTGAAATTTTGAGCCGTTTTGTTGTAGATTAAATTCCCCATCATATCCGCTTTAGAAGCTCTCACTAAAGCAAAATCCGCTGTCAAAGCTTCTTCCAAAACATATTCTTTACCGTTAAAATTGCGCGTTTCCTTGCCTTCAGCAACGACTGTTCCAACTCCTGCCGGTGTGTAAAACGCCGGTATGCCAGCACCTCCGGCTCGTATTTTTTCCGCTAGCGTCCCTTGCGGCGTTAACTCAACCTCTATTTCTCCCGACAATACTTGCCGTTCAAATTCTTTATTTTCTCCTACATAGGACCCAATCATTTTTTTGATTTGCTTCTCTTTCAATAAAAGGCCTAGCCCCCACTCATCGACCCCGCAATTATTTGAGATGACCGTCAAATCCTTTACCCCTTTTTCGACGAGAGCCAAAATGAGCTGTTCCGGTATCCCGACGAGTCCAAATCCTCCAACCATTAATGTGGCTCCATCCTCAATTTGTGAAATCGCTTCCATAGCTGATGAATAAATCGGTTTCACTTTGCATCCCCCTTTGCATTTCTATGATAGTAGCAATCGCTCCTATATTCCATTTAAACAGACTATTTTGTATGACGCAATTAACATCTATGAAAATATTGATCCTACGTACAACGGCGTTCTATTCACCAATAAAGAAAAACCGGAATTCCGCTTAAGGAATTTCCGGTTTCTGTTCAGATGATTTTAGAGGACGGTCGTACAATAAAGTTGTCACGATTGAAATGCTCATAAGGCTTGTCAGCAATAGGAGCATTGCTTTCATGCCATAGATCTCTACTAAAACGCCGCCTGCAAATGGCCCGATCATCCGACCAATTGTCGCTGCCGAATTCACAACACCTTGGTAAAATCCATCTCGTCCTTTCGGAGCCAATTGACTTGCTAATGTTGGAATGGCAGGCCATACAATCATCTCACCGAACGTAAGAATAATCATTGAAATGATGAACATTTTAAAAGACCCCGCAAAGCTAACAACAATGAAAGAGACGATGAATATAGCTGTTCCTAAGATCATTTGAGCTTTCAGCTGCTTTTCCAAACGTTTAATGATCGGTTTAATAATTGGCTGTCCGATGACGATTAACAGCCCGTTAATTGTCCAAATAAAGCTATATTCTTTCAAAGTGACGCCTAATGAAAGAGCATGCGTTGAAATCGTCGTCGACCATTGAGAATAGACGAGCCAAGTTAACAAATATCCAGATGTTAGAATAAGCAAAGCAATAAACGGCGCTTTCTGTTTAATCTTTGCAGTTTCCCGAATAATATCTGTATGGCGGTCTGGAGCAATTTCCAATTTTTTATAGCCAAAAAATGCAATGAAGAAAAAGATCAAATAAAAAAGAAAATTTGCTGAAAAAATATAATCAATATGAACAGATGCAATGAACCCAGCAAGTGCCGGCCCGATTGCTACACCGACATTTTGAGCTAAATATATCGAATTGAATGCCTTCCTTCCGCCTTCTGGCCAAATGGTTCCTACCATTGCATACATGCTCGGAAAGATAACACCACCACTAAATCCTAAGACCGTCAAGAAAATAATATAAGGATACCAGCTATGATCATATATAAGGTACAATAATGCCAAAAGGGACAAAGTTATCCCACCGATAATCGACTTGAAGCCGCCGATTCTGTCAAATAAAAAACCGCCAAGCAGGTTACCAACAACTCCCGCCCCGGCGTTTGCCATTAAAACAAGCCCTGCCACCGATAAAGACTTGCCTAAGTATTCATGCATATATATCGTATTCAAAGGCCATAAAAAAGAGTTGCCAATGACATTGACAAACATGCCGATTACAAGCAGCCGAACATTTTTAGGCATACTGCCATCCTCCGTTCTAAAAATAAATATACTATCAAATGGAAGTTTCTAAACAGCAGCAATTCCCTTTAGCTTCAACATGATGATCAATCGAATCTATCACGCCTCTTGTAACTGCTACCTCCCCCATTATTTTGTAATTCAATAACCGTATTTGAAGCGGGCACCTTCCGCTTTGCAATACATAGCAATTCTATTTTGAGTGTATGCTTTTTTCCACAATACGACAAGACGATCGAAATAAGTTCCGCAATTCAGATGACAAGAAAGCTGTGGAACATGTACAATCCTTTGTTAGAGGAGTTGAACAATGTGGATGTAAATAAATACCCGTTTCCTACTGAAGGGAAACGATATCATACATGGTCACGCCATTTAAAAGACCATTTCGGCTTTAAAGTGTTCAAGGTGGCATTAGATGCCGGTTTTGATTGCCCGAATCGGGATGGCACAGTAGCGTATGGCGGCTGTACATTTTGCAGTGCTGCTGGCTCAGGAGATTTTGCTGGGAATCGCGTAGATCCAATAGAAGTTCAATTTGCAAATATCCGTGACCGAATGCACCAAAAATGGAAAGACGGCAAATATATGGCGTATTTCCAAGCATATACGAACACGCATGCTCCGCTTCCTATTTTAAAAGAGAAATTTGAAACTGCCCTTTCGCAGGAAGGAGTAGTCGGCTTGTCCATCGCGACAAGACCCGACTGTTTGCCAGATGACGTCGTAGAATATTTGGCTGAATTACATGAAAGAACCTATCTATGGGTGGAACTAGGCTTGCAAACTGTGCATGAAAAAACAGCCAATCTCATTAACCGTGCTCATGATTATGCAACCTATGTAGAAGGTGTGGAAAAACTTCGCAAACATCATATTCGAGTTTGCACCCATATTATTAACGGTCTTCCACTCGAGAACTACGATATGATGATGGAAACTGCTAAAGAAGTTGCAAAGCTTGACGTCCAAGGAATCAAAATACATCTCCTGCATTTATTGAAAGGCACGCCAATGGTGAAACAATATGAAAAGGGTTTATTGTCATTCTTAGAGATGGACGACTATATTAAATTAGTCGTTGATCAGCTGGAAATCCTTCCGCCAGAAATGATTGTCCACAGAATTACTGGCGATGGACCGATCGACCTGATGATTGGTCCAATGTGGAGTGTTGCAAAATGGGATGTATTGAATGGCATCGACAAGGAGTTACAACGCAGAAATAGTTTTCAAGGGAAATTTTATGAGAAAGTGGTAGAAAACGCATGAGCCATATCCATTTACATCGAGTGCTGCCTTATTCGAAAAGATTAATGAATGCGGTCGTTTTACCAGGCGAAACTGTTATTGACGCAACAGCAGGTAACGGAAATGACACTTATTTTTTAGCGGAATTAGTCGGAGAAAAAGGAAAAGTTTTTGCGTTTGATATACAAGAGTCTGCACTTGCCGCGACTGCTGAACGATTAGGCCCGTTAAACGACCGCGTTTCTTATCATTTGGACAGCCATGCGAACGTAGATCGTTATGTAGAACGACCGATTGGCGGTGCCATGTTCAATCTTGGCTATTTGCCTTATAGCGAAGACAAAACGATCATTACAAAGCCTGATTCTACAATTGAAGCAGTCCATAAAATATTGGGCCTTCTGAAAAAAGGCGGGATCATTACAATTTCTGTCTATGATGGTCATGAAGGTGGCAAAGAAGAAAGTGACGCACTCATTGAATACGTGCAATCTCTTCACCAAGCAGATGTACATGTTATACGTTACGAATTAATGAATTTGCGGAACAACCCACCATTTTTGATCGCAATCGAAAAACTGAGAGATTTTGAGGAGGTTACACGAATAGAACGAACTGAATCAGAAACGGACTCCACTTAATGAGTCCGTTCAGCTTGTTGACAAACGCTCGCATACTGCGTTGCTCGTCTCGCTCGTCCCCTCATGAACCTAAGTTCTATTCGGGTCTTCGCTCGACTTCGCGCCTTGTCTGACAAGCGTTTTCAAGTCAAGCTGGGCAAACACCTATCTCATGACTACAAACCTTAAAAGGACTGTAGACAAAGTAAAAAGATACTTTGTCTACAGTCTGAACGGACTCCACTTAATGAGTCCGTTTTTCTCTTCTTACACATTCCGTATATCAGCGATCGGCCCTAACTCTTTAAAATCTTCCCTTTCCAAAAATGAGATCAATTTGCTGGCCGTTTCTTCAGCGCTGCTCAATTGCCCTTTTTCCTTATAATCAATGAAACGATCTAATAGGGGGAACGATTGTGCATCGCTTGACCGAATCGTCTCTTGCATATTCGTATCAATAATTCCTGGTGCAATTGAAACGATTTCGACAGGGTGTTTGGCGCTTTCCTGTTCTTTGGCAACAACACGTGAGAAGTGGTCGAGACCGGCTTTTGTCGTGCAATAAACGCCCCATCCTTCATAAGCATTTCGTCCAGCCCCTGAGGAAATGTTCATTATCCGCTTCTTTCCTTTAAATGAAGTCAATGCCCCAATGAAAGCATTCGATAAAATCATAGGGGCTGTCAAATTGACTGCCATTGCATTTGTAATTTCCTCCGGATTGACACTTCCAACAAGCCCGATCGGATCAACCATTCCGGCATTGTTCACTAAAGTGAATGAAGATGCTTTCCCACCATACATTTCAATGATTTGGTCTATAATACTTGGAAGTTCATCTGTTTTTAAAAGATCTGCCGTTATAAAGCTTTTCTCCCCACTCTGATTCGTCCTAGCAATCCCAATTGTTTTCTTCCCTTTTCCTTTTAGCTGCTTCATCATTTCAAAGCCAATTCCTTTTGAAGCACCTGTAATAATAACAATATCCATCGTGGTCATTTCCCTTCCGTAAATACCTTGTACATCGCTGACTGTTTCTCTCCATTAAACGTTTTTTGTACTTTTTCTTTAAAGTTTTCTGGATCAATCAATGTCTTAAATTCATCATTAAAATAGTCTTCAACAACGTCTCTCCGCACTCGGAAAGTTTCATCATTAAAGCGCATTTCTAGCTCTTCCAAGTTGTGAATCAACAAAAAGGCTGCCGTAGAATTATAAATAACGGCCTGCTGTGTTTTCTCTTGTAGTTCATGAGCTGATGCATCGTAATGAACAATGAGCAATAAATGGTCCGGATCCATTTCAATCGACTGTTTGTATTCATTCAAAGGCAATGATTGAAATAGTTGGGATGTATTTGACGCGTTCCCCATGTAGTCATTTTCATATTGCAATACTTTTTCGAAGTTGTGTGTTAAAGGATCCTGTTGCATTTTTTCTTCCCCAATTTCCGATTTCGCGGGAATTTCAAAATACGCTATCCAAATATAAAGCGGGATAGCCAAAATGACGATGATACCGATCATTAGCCTTCTTTTATCCATCCAATCCCCCCATTTCTCCTCTCCCACTATACTACCATGCTTCCGTTTTCAGGTCAGTTACGATTCACAAAATAAAGACCAATCTGCTATCCATTTGCAAATTGGTCTTGGATCATTCTATTCAAGTATTTTGATTTTCACTTTTTTTCTTCCCCATTGGTAAGCTTCACTTTTAGTCGGGAAGAACACATCGATCTTATTTCCTTTAATGGAGCTTCCAATATCGCCTGCAATCGCATAGCCATAACCTTCTACATGCACTTTCGTCCCTAAAGGGATGACATCTGGGTCGACCGCAATCACTTTACTATCCGGGTTCCTTTTTAAATTGATGCCTGTCGCAGTTATGCCAGAACATCCATTGCAATTTGCAGTAAAGGCACTTGCCGATACGGTAAACTCCTTCACTACCTTATCTTCATTCGATCTCGACGGTGTTTTTGCAATAGCATTGGATGAACTTGCTGTAGCCGTTTTCGGATTGGCAACTGTCAATTTTTGGTTAGGATGAATGACAGATGTGGATAAGTTGTTCCATTTTTTGAGATCCGGAACAGTCACATTATGCTTCTTCGCAATTTGAAAAAGAGAGTCGCCTTTTTTGACCGTATAAATTGAAGAAGCTGCAAAACTTTCTGTCGTTCCGCCAATCAATAATATTACTGAAAATAGAAGCGTCACAATATATTTTCCCAAGTTTTCTACTCCTTACTTTGTAGTCTAACAATAGACTACCAATCCATTATTACAGCGATGTTACAGTATGTCGTTATTCGTATTACAAAAATTCTTACAATGTTACATAACTGAGGACATTTTGAAATAAACTACACATTTGTCGGGTAGTATAATGAAACCTTTCTATTCATCTGTTTATTATTGTGGTTCTAAATCAAATGTTGGGGTGATGTGATTTGCACGTCACCCTTTTACTTAGGTACCGCTGAGTAATGTTGATTTGCGCTACAGGGCGGACGCTTTCCGCCGGCATGGC
>NZ_JBBCZC010000045.1:0-26736 GCF_037144575.1 Sporosarcina sp. USHLN248 | reverse complement strand
CGCCTGGAACGGAAAGCGACGGTTGTCAGGGGTTCCCCATTTATTCTCCAACCAGAAAGGGACTATCACAGAAAATCAGTTTTCACTGACTTTCTGGACAGCCCCTTTTTTGTGCGTTTATAAAGAAAGCATAGGTATGATCTCTCTATCTATTTTCCATTCAACTTATAGAAGAGCTATTTCTTTAATTCCCAAACAATCAAAATCCCCTCTATTATGTTTTGCATTGATATCGTAGTAATTTGCAAGATAGCCATTGATATGGCTGTATTGCGTTACATTTATATTTTGAGCAAATAATTTTATGTTGAGAGCGCGGTGTTTATGTTCATACACAGCATTGTGTTGCATGACAATTACATTGTGCTATTTAGGCTTCATGACCTTATTGAAACGATTACATAGCATTAACTATCGTTTATGAGGGTGGCAACGGGCTTGCGTGTTTTCCTCAAACTTCTTATGCATGGTAATACAACTAAATGAATATAGAAGCGAAGGTTTTTATAGGTGACGATTAGTGTTAAGATTTCTTCTAATGTAAGCTTCCAAAGTCTTGTTTTAATACCATGAGAAGTTTATGTGTTTCTACATGCGGTTATGCGCTGTTGTTTTGTTTTATGCGCTATTATTGGTATTTATTTGTATGGAAGCAGTCGTTATGCATTTATTTATGCTTTCCGTTTTTAAGGCTTTAATTAGAAGAAGCAATGTATTATGTATGGATGCATCGGCAAACAATATATAGATAACCGAAGAACTTGTTGTTTTATACAAAAGTATTTTAGTGTTAAAATAGTTTTAGACTCATGAAAAGAGGAGAATTTAAATGGGAAAATTGTTAGATAAGGTTGTCATTATTACTGGCGGAGCTGGTGGGATAGGAGGTGGAATGGCGAAGGCGATGGTAAAGGAAGGTGCTGTCGTAGCTATTGTGGATGTGAATAAAGAGACGGGAGAAGAGATGCTGAAGGAGCTTCAAACTCATTCTCCAAAGTCTATGTTCATTCAAGCAAATTTAATGGATCATGGCAATTTGTATAAGATTGTTAATACAGTCGTAGAAAAATACGGTCGGTTGGATGTATTAGTTAATAATGCGCATGCTTCTAAGCAAGTGCCATTGGAAAATACAACTCAGGCAGATCTGGATTTATCTTTTGGAACAGGGTTTTATCCAACGTTTTATTTAATGCAGGCTGCTTTGCCACATTTAAAGGAGTCGAAGGGAAATATAATTAATTTTGCTTCCGGTGCTGGATTGGCTGGTCATGAGACGCAGGGTGCATATGCTGCTGCCAAAGAGGCAATACGAGGATTATCCCGTGTAGCTGCAAATGAGTGGGGACGCTTTGGCATTAATGTAAATATTATTAGCCCTATTGCATATTCTCCAGGCGTTGAGGCGTGGTCGAAGGCACAGCCAGAGTATTATGAAGCGGTCAAAAATAAAATTCCTTTAGGGCGCTTTGGAGATGTTGAAAAGGATATCGGTCGGGTTGCCGTCTTCTTAGCATCGGAGGATTCTCAATATATTACGGGTCAAACAATTATGACAGATGGTGGCTCTATTATGTTGCATTGAAGTCATTACAAGACTTTCTATCCAAGAGATAGTCACTTGTATAGAAAGTTGTTGTGGAGGAGTAATGAAGTTAGTGAGATGCGCATTTGGACATTCATGTCTGAGTGTGTATTTTTTATGGAAATAATGTATCGCCAAGTATAAAGTACTAATCTTTTGGCAGAAGAATGATACCATTCGAAGCAAGTGTTAACAAAGCGATCTTAAGTCTTCTTTCTTATTCATACTAAACTGATAAGAATAGTTAAAATAATGTTTGACTTTGTGTAAGGGAACAAGTAAAGTATGTACTAATTACATATTGTATCTTATCAAGAGAGATGGAGGGAGTGGCCCATTGAAGTCTCAGCAACCAACCTTTAGGTATGGTGCTAATTCCGCCAAGTTGTAACTTGGAAGATAAGAAGCGGATATGAATTTCTCTTCTTATAGAAGGGATTTTTATTTTAAGGGGGAAAAGATATGGAATTTGTATTTGATCATCTTGTGCACTTTGTAGAGGAGCCGGAGAAAGCAGTGCAAGAATTTCAGGCTGTTGGCTTTCATGCAGTAGAAGGCGGTGTCCATGAGGATCGGGGAACGTATAACGGGTTAAGCTATTTTGGTTTATCCTATATCGAGTTTTTAGGAACATATGACCGTAATTTAGTGAAAAATACAGAGCATCCGTCATTTAGTTTAATTTCTACAATTATTAGAGATGAGTTTCGGGAAGGTTTTGCCCGCTTTGCTATTCGGACGACTAATATTGAAGGCGTGGCACAACGATTCAAGGAACATGGATTAAAAGTGACCGGACCGGTGCCACTCCATAGGAAGAGACCGGATGGCTCGGTTGTAAAATGGCAATTGCTTTACGCAGGTACAGATGAAGAGGGCCCTGAGCTACCGTTTATTATTCAATGGGAAGCGGAGGATGATGAAAGGGAAAAAGATTTGATACAGCAGAAGGTCATGGCAGACCATCCAAATGGAGAGGCGTTGAAAATAGCTTCCCTATCGTTTGCCGTAAAAGATTTGAAAGAATCTGTTAGGCAATGGTCCATATTGCTGAACGCACCTGTCAAAGATGCATATACTGATGAAAAGTTAAATGCACAAGGTCAGGCAGTTGTAATTGGTGATGTGGAGATTATCTTTTATGAACCAATTGGGAAAGGAATTGTACAGCATAAATTAGAGTCACGTGGGGAGAAGCCTTTCCAAATTGTTATTCAAGGAGGGAAAGAGGAAAAATCATTCGACCTATTTCATGGTCATTATATAATCAAGCAGTGAAAAATTTTTATGTATAAAACCAAGTAAACTAATATGAATAGGAGATATATGAATGAGAAAAGGATTTTACTTAATAGTTTTCGCTGCAATTGTATTGTTTTCATTGGCAGGATGCAGCGGGGAGAAGGCTTCAGACAGAAGCCTCTGAAAAGGTGGTGCGTGTTGGTTTCCAAAAAGGAAACACATTAAATATATTGAAAGAAAGTGGAATATTAGAGAAAAAGTTGGAGGCAGAGGGCTATCGGGTAGAATGGCGGGAATTCGTTCATGGAGGCACATTGTTAGAAGGGCTGTTTACAGGGCATATCGACTTTGGGCATGCAGCAGATGGCTCCGGCATTAATGCGCAAGCAGGCAATAAACCGTTCGTCTATGTAGGCGCAGATTTGCCGAATCCGGAAGGTGTAGGGTTGTTAGTTCATAAAGATTCAGGGATCACTTCAGTTGATCAGTTGAAAGGGAAGAAGATCGGTGCATTGAAAGGCGGCAACCATCATTATTTGGCCATCTTGGCGGTCGAGGATGCAGGCCTTTCAATAGATGATGTTGAGTGGGTATATTTGCAAGATGCAGCACAGCAAAGAACAGCTTTTGAGACGAATAAAATCGACGCGCTTGCAACGTATGATCCGTTTTTTGCCGGTGTGGAAGTTGATTTAAAGACCGTTAACCTAACGGAGAGCAAAGATTATGGCTATCCAAACCGCACATTCTATTATGCGAATGAGGATTTTTATAAAAAGAACCACGAATTAGTCGAGTTAATTTTAGAAGCGACAGATGAATCCGATCAGTGGGCGAATGAAAATAAAGATGAGGTCGTTAAGCTTGTCTCTAACATGTTAGGAATTGACGAAAAAGTGATTGAGCGAGCAGTCGACCGCAGGCAATATGCTGTTGATCGTATTGACGATTCAATTATAGAGGCACAACAAAAGCAGGCGGATACTTATTATGAAATCGGATTGATTCCAAATAAAATCGACATTCGTGATCGGGTTCCGAAGAAGTAAGGAGGAAGAATGATGGTGATTCAGTTGAAACGGACGGCTATTCCATGGCTTATTCCAATTTTCATCATCGTTGCTTGGCAGGTGGTCGTATCAGGCGGAATCGTCTCCCCACAGCTGCTGCCCGCACCTTTGACAGTATTGAAAAGCTTATATCAATTAGTAGTATCTGGGGATCTGACTTACCATATGGCTGCGAGTTTAGGGAGAGCGTTAATCGGGCTTGTAATTGGCGGGGGAATAGGCTTCATTTTGGGTATAGCAAATGGGCTATCAAAGTTCTCATATGCTTTTACGGATACGACATTGCAAATGATCCGCAATATCCCAAACTTGGCCCTCGTGCCGCTTGTCATCATATGGTTTGGAATCGATGAAGGAGCTAAGATTTTCTTAGTTTCGATCGGGGTAATGTTCCCAATCTATATTAATACGCTGCATGGCATACGCAATATCGATCCGGGATTTATTGAAATGGGCAGAATGTATGGGCTGAAGGGCTGGAGGCTTTTTAAAGAAATATTGCTCATAGGTGCTTTGCCATCCATTTTTGTTGGGCTACGCTATTCTTTAGGCGTAATGTGGATGACTTTAATTGTGGCAGAGACAATCGCATCGACACGGGGTGTCGGTTACTTGGCAATGACTGCACAACAGTTCATGCAGTCGGATATTATTATCATTACAATTTTGCTTTATGCCTTATTTGGGAAAGTGGCCGATCTGCTCGCTCGCTATGGGGAGCGGAAAGCGTTGAGGTGGCATAAAGGATATGTTCAATAAAAGAATGGAGGTATAGTATGGCACTGATCGACAGAGAAAAGGATTTGCAGAACGAACATGCTGTAGAAATTACATTGCAGCAAGTGACGAAAGCGTATAATGGGAAAACAGTGTTGAAAAATATATCACTTACTATACATCCTGGACAATTCGTCGTTATCGTTGGAAAGTCAGGCAGCGGGAAAAGTACGCTGCTAAGGCTTGTGGCGGGCCTTGAACAAACGACAGAAGGAACAATCGAATTTGACGGTCAACCAGTTGAAAAATCTACGAAAATGGCAAGGATAATGTATCAGGATTCAAGACTGCTTCCTTGGAAGAAAGCCATTGATAATGTTGGTTTAGGCTTGAATGGAAATTGGAAAGACCGGGCAAGGGAAACTTTACATTATGTCGGCTTAGCAGAATACGAAAACAGTTATCCTTCAACGTTATCGGGTGGCCAGCAACAGCGTGTTGCTCTTGCGAGGGCATTGGTGCACTCTCCTTCTTTATTGCTGTTAGATGAGCCGATGAGTGCCTTGGATGCCTTGACACGAATGGAAATGCAAATTCTCATAGAAAAGCTTTGGCAGGAGCAGCAGTTCACCGCATTATTAGTAACCCATGACGTTAGGGAAGCAGTGAAGTTAGGAGACCGGATCATTTTAATTGAAGATGGGGATATTACAATGGATATGCAAAACCATTTGCCGCGGCCTCGTGAATTGTCAAATGTCACGTTAGCGAAAATGGAGAAGAAGATTTTAGACAGGATTTTATCATTGTGAATACAAGGCGAAGAGACCTCGAATGAAAGCGATACCGCTTATCGAGGTTTTTTTTGTGAAAATAAGGGTTGTTTATGCGCCATTCCAAAGGGGCTATTCGTCTAGTGGGCAAGTTATGCGTATTTTGTATGAATGCTGCTTTGTTGACCGTCATTATGCACCGAATGATAGGGTTATGCGTGAAAGTGCATGGGTTACGAGTGGAAGTTCATCATGTTTCTATGTAAAATTTCTGGTCATTCACTCGTTTTCAGAAGAATAGGGTATATTGAACAGTGAAAGGGGAGGATGGAATGCTACTAAGGGTTGTGATGCGTTTTTTTAAAGAGCGGTTTTTCGATCAAGCTGCACAAACCGCTTATTATTTGCTATTGTCCATGTTTCCTTTTCTTATATTCCTTTTTTCCTTATTAAGCTATATGTCAGTCGATGAAGAAATGTTATTGAATTTCATTCGCCCATTTGCTCCAGATGAGGCGTTTGTCATCATCGAAGAGAATGTCAGGGCGATGCTATATAAAGTGCAGGGAAAGGTTTTTTATGCGAGCTTGGCTGCCGCATTTTGGCTATCGTCTGTGGCAGTGCAGTCGCTTGCCCGGTCATTGGATCTTGCAAATGGTTTTGTGCGCCGCTATCCGTTTTGGAAAGTAGTGATCCGGGATTTAGGTGTGACGCTTCTGTTCATGTTAGTCATTTCATTGTCTCTGTTCCTGCCTTTAATTGAGCGAGCTTTACATGAAATCGTCACTTATTATGATGCAGTCGAGGAATGGCGAGGCTGGCTTTACGTTTGGCCGAATGTGAAATGGGGGCTTGGCACTCTGTTTCTCATCCTTTTCTTCTTGCTATTTTACAAAGTGGTGCCAACAGGTAGAATGAAAGTAAAGGAAGTGCTGCCGGGTGCACTATTTTCAGCAATTGGTTGGCAATTGTTTTCGATTGTCTTTGGCAGCTATATTTCCAATGTCGATTATACGAGGCTGTATGGGCAGCTTTCTGGCATCATTTCACTTGTATTATGGTTTTATTTGACTGCGGTTATCTTGTTGCTTTCCGGGTTGCTAAATGCAGAGTGGAGGAAAGCATTGCGCTGGAAAGGGTGAGGAAAGATGAAAATTTTATTAGTCGATGATGATCCGAATATATTGGAGCTTGTAAATATCCATTTATCGCAAGCGGGTTATGAAGTTATGAAAGCAACGAACGGCTTGGAGGCGTTAGCCTTCTTAGATGAGGAATTGCCTGATCTCGCTGTTGTAGACGTCATGATGCCTAAGATGGACGGTTATACGTTGACGAAGAGGCTTCGGGCAGAGGCGGATATCCCGGTTTTATTACTAACTGCGAAAGGCGAATTGGAAGATAAGGAAAAAGGATTTTTGGCGGGATCCGATGATTATGTCGTAAAACCGTTTGAGCCGAAAGAATTGCTGTTCCGCATAAACGCTATTTTAAGGCGCTACGACAAAGCGGTTGATAGGATCATTGAAGTTGGTCCGATGAAAATCAATCGCCAAAGCTATGAAGTATCTATTGGAAAGAAAGTACTCTTGCCGCCTTTGAAGGAATTTGAGCTGTTGTCGCTTCTATCATCAAAACCGAATCACGTATTTGAAAGAGATTTTCTTATCGAAAGAGTGTGGGGCTATGACTATGAAGGGGACGAACAGACGTTGAACGTCCATATTAAACGGTTGAGAGATAAACTGCCCGAAGAGGTTAAAATCGTTACGGTTCGAGGAGTGGGCTATAAATTAGAGGTGGACGCTCCATGAAGTCGTTATACGGAAAGTTCCTTTCCTTTACGACTGGCATTATGATGACGAGTGCTCTTGTCGCGTTTTTAGTCGTTAATACATATTATCACCAACAATTGAAAAGCAAAAATGACGAAAAGAACATGAATATCGCTACTTCACTTGCCCATTACATCGAGTCGGACAATGCTGCGAGTCTGACTGATTTCTTTGAAACACAGGCGGCAGTTGGCTATAAATTATATGTTGTAGATGAAGATGGGAAAGCGGCTTTTTATGGTGAGCCGTTCCGCAAGCAAAATTTAGGTAAGGAGCCAGTTGAGCTTGTACTAAATGGGGAGCAATATCACGGCATGCGCGATTTGAAGACGGAGACGTTCATGACAGGCTTCTTTTCCGATCAGCTTGCGAATACGGTTGGTGTCCCTTTTGAAGTAGATGGGAAAAAATATGCACTGTTTATGCGTCCAAATATTAAAATGCTGTTTACAGAGGTCCACTTTCTGTTAGGCGGCATGGTTGTCGTCATGGCGGTGTTCAGTTTGCTTTCCATGCTGATTGTTGCTAAGAAATTGATTGAACCAATTACAAAGCTTACTGCAGCTACAAAGAAAGTAGGAGAAGAGCAATTCACAGGAACGCTCGATATTCATCGAAAAGACGAAATTGGGCAGTTAGCTCACAGCTTTCAAAAAATGACGGAAAGATTAAGCGAGAATGATCGCATACGAAAAGAATTCATTAGCGATGTGTCTCATGATTTTCAATCTCCTTTATTGAATATAAAGGGGTATGCGGATTTATTGAAAAATGAAGATTTATCAAAAGTGAATCGAAAACAGTACGCAGCTGTCATTCAATCCGAAACGGAAAGGCTATCTTCTTTGACGAAACAGTTGCTATTATTGACCTCTTTGGATCAGTTATCATCCCCTTTACACCCGAAGTCGTTTCGGCTGGATGAGCAAATTAAAGAAACAGTGCGCAAATATCGATGGTTCTCTGAAGAAAAAGAAATTGCTGTTTCAATGGAATTGGATGAAGTAGCGTTTACAGGGGATCCTGCGTTTCTTGAAAAGGTATGGGAAAACTTACTTTCCAATGCATTGAAATATACAGAAGAGAAAAGCGCGGTAGATATCATTTTAACTGATGGAGAAGACCAGGTGAAAATTGAAGTGCGTGACGAAGGCATCGGGATTGCACAAGAGCATTTGCCAAGAGTATTTGATCGTTTTTACCGTGTGGATGTGTCTCGCACAAGCAAAACAGAAGGAACCGGCTTAGGGTTGTCCATCGTCCAGCAAGTTGTCCAGCTTCATCAAGGGTCGGTTTATATTGATAGTGAGAAAGGTGTTGGCACGACATTTACGATTGTTCTTCCCAAATTGTAATATGCTGTTCATGTTCCGTTCATGTTGCCTCTTTACGATAAAGCTATAACTTGAAAGAAAGAGGAGGAATTCGGTTTGCAAGAAAAATGGAGTATACGGCTAATTCGAATTTCAGCAATTTTTGGGTTGATCGGGGCATTTTTAGGTTCTCATATGGCTGGGGCAGGATCTTATGCATTTAGACCGATACACGCGCATATTTTAGTTGTCGGATGGTTATCGGTATTTGCATGGGGCATATTCTATAAGCTGTTTAAGGTAAGGGCTAAAAAAATAGTTACTTTTCATGCATTTACAGCGATTATCGGCTCAATCGGTTTAACAGCGGGCATGTGGTTCCAATTCATGCAGCCTTTCGGTGTGAATGAAACATTCTCGCTCATTTTCTATATTGTTGGCGGAAGCATCTTGCTTATCAGCTTTGTACTGTTTGTTTTATTGACATTCCTTATTGAAAAAGAAGGAAGGAGATCATGACGGAGGGAAAATTAAAAGGAAATCGTCTTTGGTGGCTCTTCATAGGGAGTTGGCTCGTTATTGCAATTGTGCTGTCAGCACTTGCGCCGGGAAGTAAGGAGCATGTCATTGCCAATAAAGACTCAGGCCTGCCTTCAGATGCACCATCGATCGTGGCTGCGCATGAGTTGGAAAAGTATTTTCCGAATGATGGGGGCATCCCGCTCTTTGCAGTCTTCCACAAAGACGGTGAGCTGTCAGATGAAGAGATGATTCGTTTCGCACAAGCGATAGAATCTTTGACTGAGGATTATGCGTTTGATGAGATAGATGTCATTCCTTTATCCCAATTACAGTCTGAGCAGCGCGCCGCGTTTTTATCGGAGAATAAGGAAACGTTTTTCATTCCTTTATCATTGCCGCAAAATCTTGAAGGAAAGGACATGAACAAATTAGTCCAATCCATTAAGGAAAATGTTGTAGATCAAGTCGCGGATGGAATTGAATTGTCTTGGACGGGGCCTGCTGGTATCGCTGCAGATGCGGTTGAGCTGTTTAGCCAAGCGGATATTGTTTTGTTGTTATCTACAGTCGGGCTTATTTTAGTTTTGTTATTAATCATTTACCGTTCGCCTCTATTGACGTTGATTCCTTTAGTTGGAGCGGGAATCGTTTACGCAGTTGTCGATAGGATTGTCGGTTTTACAACCGCACAAGGCTGGTTCGGCGTAGATAGCCAAGCATTGTCGATTATGACGATTCTGTTATTTGCGGTCGTAACGGATTATTCTTTGCTAATTTTCTCTCGCTATCGGGAAGAGTTAAAAGTGCATGAAGATGCTAATTTAGCGATGAGGGAAACGATGCGCCATGTTAAAGAACCAATATTTTTCAGCGGCAGCACGATTGTGTTAGGTGTAGCAACGTTATTCTTTGCCCTTTATGAGCCATACCGTAACTTTGCACCCGTGTTCGCAATTGCTGCTGGTGCAATGCTTATTGCAGGATTGACGTTATTGCCGGCATTGTTTGCAGTGATTGGAAGGAAAGCGTTTTGGCCAGTCATACCGAAATATGGAGAAACAACCGTTGAAAAGAAAACGATATGGGGCAAGGTGGCGGCTGTTGTCACAAAAAAACCTTGGCAATTCATGGTTCCAATCCTATTGCTGCTTGCGTTATGTGCCTGGAATATGACAAATATGAAAGAGTCATACGACTTAATTGCATCATTTCCGGAAGATCTTTCATCAAGAGTTGGGTACGAGCGGTTAGGAGAGGACTTTTCAGAAGGAAGTTTAGCGCCGGGAACATTATTCATCGTTTCGGAAAATGAACTAGGGATGGAAAAGTTACAGAAAGTAATTGAACGAATAGAAGAAAATCCCGCCATAGCTCAAATAACGACGCAAGGAAACCCTTTGAATGAGAATGGTAACGCGGCGAAATTCTCGATTACATTTGAAGGCAATCCGTATGATGAGAAAGCATTTGATGCGGTCTTAAAGCTTCGCGAAGATAGTGAACAGATCTTAAAAGGTGCTAATCTAACGGATGCGATGTTATATATTTCTGGCGAAACGGCGATCAATGCTGATTTAAGAGACATCAATGATCGTGACACGTGGATGGTCATGATACTAATGACGGTGTTGATTACAATTATGTTAGGTCTCCAAACGAAGTCAATCGTTGCACCGATTTACATGATTGGAAGCATTTTGCTGTCGTTTGCGGCTACAGTCGGTTTAGCATACTTCCTGTTCGGCGTATTTTTGGACCTTGATGGGCT
This sequence comes from Sporosarcina sp. USHLN248, assembly GCF_037144575.1. Classification (NCBI taxonomy): domain Bacteria; kingdom Bacillati; phylum Bacillota; class Bacilli; order Caryophanales; family Caryophanaceae; genus Sporosarcina; species Sporosarcina sp. USHLN248. The sequence goes on along the minus strand of NZ_JBBCZC010000045.1, from coordinate 15,911 downwards.
TAGCTATAGGATTCCGCTCTATGCATTTGTCTTCCTTGTTGCTTTGGGGGTAGATTATTCCATTATGCTTATCGCGAGGGTCCGTGAAGAGATGAAAGTGTTGTCTTTTGATGATGCAGTGCGAAAAGGGGTAGAGCGTACCGGAGGGGTCATCAGTTCTGCAGGGCTCATTTTAGCTGCGACATTCTTAGTGCTTGCGACGATGCCGATTTATGAATTAAAGCTATTCGGTTTCATAATGGCGCTTGGCATTTTAATCGACACGTTTATCGTCCGTCCATTGCTAATCCCTTCAATATTAGTATTGTTAGGCAAATGGAGTTTTTGGCCGAAGCGTATGTAATCAATGAAAAATGTCACTTCCTTTATTACGGGAGTGGCATCTTTTTTATTTCCTCTTTTAGAGTAATGTCAGTATCCATAGGGGGGTAACTCTTAAAATAGCAAGATGGAAAGGCACAGAGAAGTGGCTACCATTACGATTATTTTGTTATCCAATAGATTATCTATATTTTTGTTTATAAAAACGAGTCAAACGTTTTTAAATCGAGAATTGAACCGCAAAAAACAGGAAGAATTGTTCATCTTCTTATTAGTACACTACTTACTATAAAGGAGATGATATTATGAATAACAAATCAATTGGATTATATCAAGGAGTCGCGTTATATATTGCTGCTATATTAGGTTCGGGTGTTCTTTTTTTATCTGGAGTAACTGCATCAATGGCGGGCCCTGCATCTATATTGTCTTGGATGATTGTGATTTTAATTAGTTTTCCACTTGCTTACTCCTTCGCTAGTTTAGCAAGAAAGTACCCTGATGCAGGTGGAGCAGCAATTTTTGTAAGAAATTCCTTCGGGTTTCATTTTGGCAATATCGTTGGATGGTTTTACTTTGTAACAGCGGCAGTCGGTCAAACAATCGTTTCCTTAACTGGCGCCTATTATGTCAGTCAGGCATTTGGATTATCAAGTCTCACAACAGCAGTGGTTGCCATTTTGATATTAATCATTGCAGGGGCGTTCAATTATTATGGCGTAAATGTTAGTGGAAAAGTTGCATTGGCATTGAGTTCTTTATTGCTGATTCTTTTGCTGGTGGCTGTATTTGTTTCTTTTTCAAGAATACAATGGGAGAATTTCATACCATTTGCCCCAAATGGATGGTTTTCAGTGGGAAGTGCTATAACGGTTATTTTCTGGTCCTTTTTCGGGTGGGAAGCAATTTGTAATTTGGCCGAGCACTTTAAAAGGCCAGAAAAAGATCTTGTCAAAGCTTCAATGATTAGTGCAATTATAATAGGACTACTATTTTTAGGATTAAGCCTTGTAACAATTGGAACAGCAACGTATGGCAATCAAGAAAGCAGCCTATCTCCAATTGGTGTTATGATGGAAGAAACAATAGGAGTAGGGGCCAAAACCGTCACTGCAATTTTGGCGTTAATTATTTGTACAGGGACATCTAATGCTTTTGTAGCTAGCCTTACGCAATTAGGATATTCATTAAGTAGGGATGGGGCTTTCCCAAAGTTTTTTTCAAAACGACATGTAACTACTCATATTCCAAGACGAATGGTATTATTTATTGTCTGTTTTTCAATAACTGGTGTGATTGTGACGAAAGCTTTAACACTGACATTTGATGATATTTTATTTATTCCAACCTCACTCGGGGTTATAGTTTATATTCTTTCGATGGCGGCAGGCGTTAAATTATTTAAAAGAAACACACTATCTTGGTGGGCATCCTTGACCTCTTTGATTTTATGTTTCTTGGTCGTTCCATTTTTTCGGTTATATATATTTGTACCATTAGTTGTGTTAGCAATTTATGCAGTATATATGATTTTGAGTAAAAAGGTATTTGCCTATAAGGGGGCATGAAGTCCAATGAGTCACGGAAATTACCCTTCAAAGGATACAATGTGGAAAGCAACCATATCATGTGATGCCACATATGATGGGGTATTCTTTTATGCAGTAAAAACAACAGGGATATTCTGTCGTCCTTCTTGTAAGTCTAGGATTCCAAACGATGAGAATGTTTCTTTTTTTGGATCTGCTGATGAAGCCCAAAAGGCTGGTTATAGACCGTGTAAAAGATGTAGACCTGATTTATGTTTAAGTAAATATGATCCGCTTACTTTTATTTTAGAAGATACGATCTGCTTGATAAAAAATAATTATATTCAAAACTTATCTCTAGACGATATTGCATCAAATGTGGGAGTTAGTCGCTTTCACTTAAATCGGATTTTTAAAGAACGAATAGGATGCACACCTCGAATGTACTTAGAAAAATTTAGGGTTAATAAAGCGAAGGAATTACTTTTAACTACGCAGTTTAATAGCACACAGATTGGTTACCAAATAGGGTATCAAAGTACCTCTAGTTTTTACAGTGCATTTAAAAGAAATACAGGATTCTCACCGAACCAATTTCGTACTCTTCATGTCAGAAATTGTTCAAATCAAAAGTAGGGCTGAATGTATTGCTTTTCAAATAAATGAAATGTGCCACTTCCTTTATACGGGAGTGGCGCTTTTTCGACTATTCACTTTGCGCTGTCATGTATTGTAATGTCTGTTTTATTCCTTCGTGATAGGATGTGCGAGGCAGAGGACCGATTTCAGTTTCGTATTTCGTACCATCCAACACAACCGGCTCTTCATTCAAATAGAACATTTCGACGACTTCGCGCATATTTGCATTGAAAAGACCTAAGAATCGAATCATATTTTTTGATACAGTCCGAACAGGTCGATCGTATTCGGAAAGTTCTCGGATGATCTGAACGATTTCTTCTCCGGTAATGACACCAAACCCAGGAATATTGTAGTTGTGGCCATACGCATTACTCTGCAGAGATAAATTGACCGCAGCTTTGGCCCCGTCCGGTGTGTAAATGAACTCTCTGCAAATCTTTTGGTTACCGATGTACATTGCCTTTTTATGCTGAACGGCATCTTTGAATGTGAAATGCAATAATGTATTTTCCGCATTCGGTCCGTAAAAGTCTGGAAAGTGAGCAATGATTGCTGGCACATTTGACTGTTTAACCATCTGCTCTACTTGCAATCGAATTTTACCTTTTTTCGTAGTCGGTTGCTTTGGTGTGTTTTCCGTCATTTTGGCACCGGTTGATTTGCCATAAGCATAAATGTTTTCAATCAAAATGAGCTTGGTTTGTTGGGTTTCTGCAGCTTTTAAAACATTGCCAATGAAAGGGAGCAATTTATCTTCCCACTCAGGGTAAGGGATATTAGCCGCTTGGAAAATGATATCTGTATTTTCGGACGCAGCAATGACATCGTGTAAGTTAAAAATATCCCCAGTTTGAATCGTAATTTCCGGTCGCTCACCATACAAGTGGTTCAGCTTTTGCTCCGAGCGTGCAAATGCCGTCACTTCCACACCTCTGCTGTTTAATTCATTCACAATCGCGTAACCCATACCGCCGGATGCTCCTAATACAAGTGCTCTATTCATATATAAACCCCCAATTTATTATTTGACCACTGTTCAAATGAAGTGATAAAAGAAAGCCACGCAAATGGCTCATTTTAATTTATCCCTTTCAATAAAAACTGGACGTGTGCTTTCGCCATATCCCTTACCTCTTCATATTGGATAACATGGCGCAAATAGTGAGTAACAAAACCATGTAAGGCTAAGAAAATAGACCAAATCTCTTGAATGGATAGCTGTTTCTCACACAAACTATTCACGGTTTGCGCAAATAGCTCATACGTTTCATTCGGGCTCTGATTAAGGAAATTTCGCACTTCCTCATCTTTGATTAAAAACATAATTTCATAATGGCTTTGATGATTTAAGCCAAATTCGATATAGCCAAGTAAAATGGCTTCTAGTTTTTCAATTGGAGCGAGAGGGGCTTGTGCGATCTCTTTCAGCTTTTGTTCTAACATGCTAAAATGATCTTCCACAAGTGCGTAAAACAACTCTGCTTTACTGTTAAAGTGATAGTAAATAGCTCCGTGGCTATAACCAAGCTCTTTCGCGATTTGCCGCATCGAAACGTGCTGATATCCTTTTACGATAAATAAATCCTTTGCAGCATCCATGATCATCTCTCGACTGAGATCACGTTGCGCAGATTTTTGAGATGACATAGTACCTCCTCATTTGACCACTGTTCAAATAAATAGTAGCGATCTATTCAATTATTGTCAATTAATAAATGTGCGTTTTGTAATTAGAAGGTAAATTGAACTATTTAATTACCGATGTTAAGTCGTTTATTCATAAAAAAGGAAAGAAAACGGTTTCTTTTTAAAGGTTCAAATATCCTATACTTGGTAGGTAGTATGTAACTAAAAAACCGAAATAAAATAGTACTTTTTATTGCTATCTAAAAAAGTCTATGTTACTATTTTTAAGTACTATAGTTGGCAAACCTTTTGAAAGAAAGGGACGCAAAGCTCCAGGTCTAAAGCTAATGCAATGATGGCTGAGCTGCATGAAACTAGACATTTTTCTGGTTTTTTAATTTTGCCTATTTCTAATTTGGAAAAGGCTTTTTTTATTTATAAAAACTATTTTTAGTAGGAGGAAAAGAAAGGCATGCGCTTTATAAAAAACATTCCGCTTAAATTCAAATTATTGCTTACTGTTTTCGCGATTGTCATTGCATTATTTGCTGTAACAACTACACAAAGCATTTCCCAATTGAAGAATCAGTTGGAAGGCGATCTTGAGCAAGAGCTTAAAAGCGTTGGTCTCTTGACAGCGATGCAGCTTGATTCGAAAGATGTAAAGAAGTTGTTCGATGCAAAAGATGAATCAGATTCGAATTTTGTGAAAATGCAAAATCACTTGGACTATATTTTGGATCAGCAAGGTATTATGTTTTGGAGCTATATTTGGAAGATGGAAGATGGCGGCGTCAACCCTGTCGGCTATACAAATAATTTGGGAGATGTCTATAACGTCGGTGAATTGTTCACTGATATTGCACCTGTTCATATGACAGCTGCAAAGCTTGCGATTGAAAATGATCGACCAGAAGTGACAAGTATCTTTGAAGATACATTTGGGTCATGGAGAACGGTCTTTAGTCCAATAAAAGACGAAAATGGCAATACAATTGCTGTCTTAGGTATCGACTATTCGGCTGACTATATCGAAGCAATTATTCAAAAAAGCATAACGAAGCAAATTGTCATTGCAATCATTGGGCTTGTTGTTTTGTTTGCAGTTCTGTTCTTTACAATTCTCCGTTTGCTCAGCCCGTTAAACAAAGCTGTTGTTATTGCCAATCAAGTAGCGGGCGGCGATTTGCGTGATGTGGAATTGGAAGAATCAAAAGATGAGGTCGGAAAACTATCTGGCTCTATTAAAGAGATGGTGTCCAATTTACAGCACGTCATTATGAATATCCGAAATACGTCAAACATCGTTGCATCGTCTGCGACTCAGCTGACGACAACTGCTGAAGAGTCTTACCGAAATGCAACGAATGTTTCAAAAGAAGTCGATCATCTTGCGAAAAATGCTGAGACGACGATGGTTATGACAGTTGAAACAGCTTCTGCTATGGAAGAGTCTGCAATGAGCATTCAACGAATCGCAGAATCAGCGAATACCGTTTCGGAATCCTCATACTTCACTTCAAATGCTGCGAAGGAAGGAAATGAGGTCATTCAGCAAGTTATTGCCCAAATGCAATTGATCAATGAATCAGTCAACCAAATTGATGAAACAATTCAAGGTTTGAATGAAAACTCCAATCGCATTAGCAACATTGTAGATTTCATTACAGATATTGCTGAACAAACGAATTTATTGGCGTTGAATGCGGCAATCGAGGCAGCAAGAGCTGGTGAGCATGGCAAAGGGTTCGCTGTTGTAGCAGGGGAAGTTAAGAAGTTGGCAGAGCAATCTGCTCATTCGGCTTCAGAAATTTATAAGCTCATTAACCATATCCAATCGAATTCAAACGATTCGCTATTAGTAATGGAAAAAGGAAAAGAGAATGTGCGGGTTGGGATGGATCAAACAGCAAAAGCCGGGGACATATTCCACGAAATTGTCAATTCCGCCGAACAAGTTGCAGGTCAAATCCAAGAGATTTCCGCAGCTTCACAGGAAATCTCCGCTTCTTCTGAAGAGGTGGCGGCATCCGTTAATAATATGAAAACAGCATCACAGCAATCGGCTGAACTCTCTATGAATGTATCGAAACTAACAGAAGAACAACTAAAATCGATGCAAGAAGTGATCGAGGCTTCTGAGTCATTGGACAAAACGGCTGAAGAATTGCAGTCACTGATTAAACGATTTGAACTATGAGGTGAAAAAAATGAACTTAGGGCTTACAGGAAAGAATGTACTGATTACCGGCTCCAGTATGGGAATCGGAAAAGCAATTGCATTGCAATTTGCTGAGTACGGAGCAAATGTGTTAATAAATTTTGTTGGTGATCAAGAAGTTGCCGAACAAACACGCCAAGAGGCTGAAAAATTCGGAGTCCGTGCTTTGACTTACCTTGCGGATGTATCGGATTCAAGCAAAGTACGAGACATGTTTGCCTATATGGACGAACAGCTTGGCTGCATCGATATTTTAGTGAATAATGCAGGATTTGCACAAGATGCTCCAATTACGGAAATGACAGATGAACAATGGGATCGAATGATCAAAGTCCATCTATACGGCTGCTTCAATAATAGCCGTGAAGCTGCAAAGAGAATGAAGCAGCAAAACAAAGGAAAAATCATTAATATCTCTTCTGATATCGGCAGTTTAGGTTGTGAAGAGTTCACCCATTATTCTGCAGCAAAAGGCGGCATTAATGCGTTTACCAAAGCTTTGGCGCGAGAATTAGCACCCAATATTTTGGTGAACGCGGTAGCGCCAAGCGGCACACATACAAATATTTTGAGCGCATTCGGAGACAATTACGTCGAAGAAGAATCGGCTAAATATCCGCTTAAGCGATTAGCTCAACCGGAAGAAATTGCAAAGAGCGTCTTGTTTTTAGCGTCGGACAACGCCAATTTCTACACAGGACAAATTTTAACGCCAAATGGCGGCGTCGTCATGAACGGCTAAGAAATAGACAGGAGTATACGGAACGATGAATATTGTTGTATTTGGTTTGTATTTGATTTTTATTTACTATATTGGTTACAAAGGCTATAAACGGGTTAACACAGCAGAAGATTTGATTGTAGCAGGCTGGAGCATGCCACTGCCTGTCGTGACAGGCAGCTTGGTTGCTGCCATGTTAGCAGCTCCGTTTTTCTTTGCAGCAATCGGATCAGGTTATACGAGTGGTGGCTTTGAAGGTTCCGCGACGATGGGAGGTCTAGGGACATGTATGATTTTAGGCGCGCTTATTTGGACGAAGCCGCTTAGAAGATTAAGAGGCTGGACGTTGGCCGACTATTATGGATTACGATATGGCAGTAAAAAGTTAGGTGCGTATACGGGCATCGTAATGGCGGTCGCTTTTGGTGTCTTCAATGCTGGGGCACTGACAGTTGGCGGTACGTATATTATTCAACAACTTTTCCAAATTGATTTTATCCCGGCAGCCATCTTGTTCGTTTCATTGACGGCTTTATACTCTGTTATTGGAGGACTTTGGGCGGTTGCTTATACGGAAATTGTGCAAGGGGCACTTGCCATTGCCGGTATTTTAGGCATCTCGATTTTCATATTCTTCTATTATCCGGACGTTACATTTAATCCGGAATGGTGGAACATTAGTGAACTTTTGAACCGTGGCGGGGTAGAGTTCTGGACGCTGTACTTAGTATTGGCGCTAGGGGACATACCTGCAGTCGATTTAGGGCAAAGGGTTGCAGCGGCGAAAAGCCCGCGCGTTGCACAGAAGAGCATGATCATCGCAGGTTCCATTGTCATTGCGATCAGCTGGATTCCGGGTATGTTAGGGGAAGCGTTCAAGTCGATATATCCGAACAGCTCCAACCCGGAAACGTTAATGCTTGCTTTTGCGCAAGGATATTTCCCACCGATTTTAGCGGCAATTTTTTTAACTGCAATGGCGGCTATGGGGATGTCGACTGTAGCAGCTTGCTACGTGGCGACTTCAGGAATTGTAACGAAAAACATTTACTTGGATTTCATTAATAAAAATCCCGATCCGAAAAAGCTATTGTTTATCTCAAGAAGTGTCATCCTGTTTAGTGCTGTTTTAGGCTTTGTATTGGCAATCGGCGCACAAAAAGTTATCGACTTGGCCTACTTAGCGTGGGATATCGTGTTTGTAACGCTATTCTGGCCGATCGTATTAGGACCATTCTGGAAACGGGTGAGCACGCCGGCAGTTTGGGCAAGCATCACGGTTGGTCTCGTCTATTATATGATTACTTCATTTACCGGCGTACCAGGTCCTACGACTACTTCCGAAGGATTCCTTGGCTTACTGGATGAATTATGGCATGTGCCGGGCTTCTCAGGTGTAGTTGTTTCTGGTGTGACAATTATTGTACTAAGCTTCCTGATCCCACCATCCCAGCATGTATTGGACATGCATAAGGTTGGAAGAGATAAGTCTTTGGATGATGTGGGGAGTAAAGAAGAATTGAATGCTTAATAGAATGTAAATATCCAATCATATCTTTGAGTATTGTAATTATTAGAGCCACTAAATGTGGGGAAATAAAATGATTGCTATTCAGGTACAAATGGCCATTAGAACAGATTTTGTTCTAATGGCCATTTGTTGTATATAAATTGGCTCACTATCATTATATGAAGATAAATTCTGTAGTCGATAAACACAGTGCAATACCTGTTCAATCTTTTCTGTTATAAAAGCATTTATATAGGTTGAAGGCAAGCCACTGATGAAATCTTAGATAAAGGAATTGGACAGGTTGAAGGTTCCTCAATCCCAATAGGTGGAGAGAACACTCATACTGTTTTGGCAGGACATCGAGGAATGGGTACAAAAGAGATGTTTGGTAATATAGATAAATTAAATACTGGCGATGTATTTTACATACACACAATGAGTGAAACTTTAACATATAGGGTTAAAAATCAGCAAGTCATCTATCCATATGAAACAGAATACTTAGAAATTCAAGAAGGGAAAGACATGGCTACTTTATTAACATGTCATCCATTTAGACACAATTATCAAAGGTTGCTGATTCAGGGTGAGAGGGAAAAATAATATGTGTCGATGTATACTCCACTAAAAAAACTGAAATAGGAACCTACAAAAAAAGAAAGACTGAGCCTTACTGTGAACGGAACCCCGTAAAGTGGACACTTTAAAAAAGTCCTCTTTACGGGGTTTCGTTCACTCTGGAGATCAAGTAGTTTTTTCGTTTATCGAATGAGTAAAAATTGAAATAGGGCAGGAAAAAACCTCTTTACTATTGAATATAGAACTTACAGATAGGAGGGGCATAATAGATAGAAGTATCCCTTACACAAATTATCTTCTTAGCTATTAAATTGACATCTTAATGTTGGTAATGAATTCTTATGGAAAGCCAAGAGACAATTTACCGTTTTCGAGCGTTTCAAATTCACATAACTCCATGTTTATAGTTCCTTTAACATTTGTTCGTGAGTTGTTAAGTTTGGAGTGATTGATCATAGATTAAGGTACAGGGATAATAGGATTGTAAAAGAAATAGGGAAGAGGAGAATACATTGAAGGATATCAATAAGCTCTTGAAAAACCTCAAATCACTGAAGGGGCCTTTTCCAAGATTCGACCCTACCAATGTCCCTTCCAATCTAAACGAGCTCTTTCAAGAATGGTTTACTATGGCAATAGAAAATGGAGTTCATGAACCTCATTCCATGACACTCTCCACCATCAATAGATTGGGGGATCCTGATGCAAGGGTTCTCATTTTAAAAGGTATGGACGATGATGGTTGGTATTTTGCATCTGGCTCAAACAGTGTGAAGGGGCAACAATTGAAGATGAATCCAAATGTTTCGTTAACCTTCTATTGGTCTTTGATTGGTAGGCAAATTCGAATACGAGGAACCTCATTTATGGTAGGAAAGAGGATAGTGCAAAGGATTTTTTAGAGAGAGGGGAAGTTGCACGAGCCATTGCGCTTCTTGGAAAACAAAGTAAAGTTTTACTCGATTCTGATGTCTTGGAGGAAACATTAAGAAATCAAATAGAACAAATGAAAAGTAATCCTGATGTTGTAGATCCTCATTGGTGTTTATATAAAGTTACCGCTAGAGAAGTGGAATTTTGGCAAGGGGATGTAGACAGGAAGCATATACGACTATTATATCGAATGGAAAAAAATAAATGGGTTAAAGAACTTTTATGGCCGTAGCAATTAAAGCGAGTTATGCAATAATTAGGTGGTCAAATTGAAGGTTAAGTTACGTTGTATTCATGATGTAATTAACATTTTATCCGCGAGTATGAGTGCTGTAGATTTATAACAAGGGGTGAGTGTCATGATAATTGATGACGACATGCGTCGAGTAATTGATGAACAGCGCTTGGCTTTTGTGGCCACCGTTTGTCCTGATGGAAGTCCAAATTTATCTCCAAAAGGAACGATCGCTGTTTGGGAAGAGGAGCATCTTGTTTTCTTACATTTGTATTCACAAGGAACAGTAAATAACTTAGAACAGAATGCATCTATAGAACTGAATGTTGTGGATCCCATTAGGCGAAAAGGATATCGCTTTAAAGGTTTAGCGGAAGTTTTGAAGTCTGGTCCCAAATTTAACGAGATTGTTGGTTACTTTAAGCAAAGTAGAGGAACAAATCCAAGCCGTGTAAAGGCTGTTGTCTTAGTTAAGGTTTTACACGCTGAACCGCTTATCTCACCAGCATATGAGGATGTATCTTCTGAAGAGGAAATTTCCAAACGCTGGAAGCATCATTATGATGATTTGTTTAATTATCTATGAAAATCAAGCCAGTTAATCCAAGAATTGAAATAATTATAAAAGCCGATAGTTCCTGCGTATAGGTTTTATCGGCTTTTATATTGAATGAAAATGTGCAGTTAATCCATCATTTTTGATGCTTATTCATTTCAAAGTTAGTAACGAGTTCTATTGAAAGACAAGATTCAACTTACCGTTTTCAAGCGAGAGAATTGCGTTAAATTGGTTGCCATTATTGGCAGTAAAGCCTTTGATGACGTTCGTCTTCCCTTTCGTGCAAAGCAGTTTCACTTGCGCGGGTGTCAGTTTCTTCTTGAGGAATACACCCGGGAATGTCTGCTTGCAGCCATTTTTATAATTGCTGCAGCCGTAAAATCCTTTTCGTGCTAAAATCATGCCTGTTTTACAAGCTGGGCAGGGGGCAACTTCTTTCGCTTGATAAGAGCCTCGCGATTTCGACTGCCGCGGCGGAACCTTCGTCGCATCAATCGGCTTAGCCTCTAACTGTTTTGGCACAACATCCAATAGCTTTGCGATGAACTTCGAAATATTATCGAGGAAATGCAGTCCGCTTCCTTCGCCATTGCCGATTTTTCTCAAATACGTTTCCCATTTTGCGGTCATTGAAGGGCTTGCAAGTAGATTCCCTTCGATCGCCTGACAAAGTACGCGACCTTTTTCTGTAATCGACACGATGTTTTTCGATACAGTTATATATCCATGCTTTTTAATCGTTTCGATAATACCGCTTCGTGTCGCTTCCGTCCCAAGTCCCTCGATCTCTTTCAATATATCTGTTTCTTCCTTGTCCTCAACCAATTTCCCGCATGTTTTCATCATTGCAATGAGCTGACCTTCCGTATATGGTTTTGGCGGCATCGTCTTGCCTTCTTTAATGCCGATATCGGACTCTACGGTCTCCTGCATGCGTGGCGGCGGCAAAGCAGGCTCGTCCTTTTCATCCTTGGACCGTTGGAATAAAGCTTTCCATCCCAAATCCCTCTCTGTTTTGCCGGTTGTGAAAAACGGAAGACCGTTCACATCCGTTGTCACTTTCGTTTCGGTATACAAATAATCGGTATGAAACATGGCAAGTGTCGTACGAACGACTTCCTCATACAAATTCCGTTCAATAGGAGAGAGCCGGCCAAGCACAGCTTGCGAAGGAATCTTCTTCGTCGGAATGATCGCATAGTGCTCTTGAACCTTCGAACTGTCGACATACCGTTTCTTCGGAGCAAGTGAAGCGACAGGGAAAGGATGCCCGATCAGTTGTTGGTAATCGCCAACTTGGTCCTTCAAATACGCAAATTCGTTTGGCGTAACATGCCGCGCATCCGTCCGTGGATAGGTGACAAGCTTTTTCTCATACAAGCCTTGCATCGTCTTCAACACGTTTGCCGGACTCATCTTCCAACGCCGGTTCGCTGTCGCCTGCAAAGTTGACAGGGAATGGAGCTGAGGAGGCGGCGTCCGTTTATCTGTATGGGTGACAGAAGTGATTAAACCGGGTGAATTTGGCTGAATTCCATGCTTCGCAAGTAGTTCCTGAATAATCTCTCGTTTCGGCTCCTTCGCTTTCGCTTTACCTTTATACGTACCGTGTTCAGCTGTAAAAGTTGCTTCCACTTCGAAAAATGGCTCCGAGATAAATGTCTCAATCTCACGCTGCCGTTGATAAATTAAGTACACCGTAGGAGACTGAACGCGGCCGATTGGAAAGACTTCTTGCACACCTTTTGCCTTCAATAGAAGTGTATAGAGGCGAGAAGCATTCATCCCAACGAGCCAGTCGCTGATCTGACGGGCTTTTGCCTCTTCATACATTTGCAAATCTTTACGGTTGTCCCGTAAATTCGCAAAACCTTTGCGCACTTCATCGACTTCAAGCGAATTAATCCAAAGCCGCTTGATTGTCTGGTTGCGGGCTCCTGTTTGATAATAAATACTATAAAAGATGTTCGAGCCTTCGCGATCCACGTCACAAGCATTAATGACCGTATCCGTCCCGCGAATGAGCTTCTTTACAATTTGAAACTGTTTAAATTTCCCCTTCGCCACTTGGAACTCATACCTGTCCGGCAAAATTGGCAAGCTACCTAATGTCCATCGCTTCCAAGCAGGATTGTATGCATGTGGCTCTTTTAACTCAACCAAATGGCCGACACCCCACGTTATATACGCTCCTTGCGGGAAAATCGGACAAGGATTTATTTCAAGATAGCCCTCATGCTTCCGCACGGAAAAAGCGTCTGCATACGCTTTTGCTTGGGACGGTTTTTCGGCTAGGATGACAGGTTTCATGGCTGACACCTCGATCTATAAATTGGTACATTTGTTCTTATTGTCTCATATTTGGAGGGGGATTACTATATGTTTGAGAGTGGAAGAGGGGCTGTCTGAGTAGAGAAACAGCTGCACCCGATCTTTTTTAGTTTGATTAGAAACAAACCGTCGGTGATTGCACCCATCCGATATGCTTTGGAAAAGACCTCATCCATAGGGGTCACTTCCCGGGCTATCTAATGAAGATCATTCAATATTTCGCCTAAAATTTGTACAAATTTCTACATAGAGGTTTTGTGCAGATATGACCAAAATCTTAGTTGAATAAGAACATTTCACACATAATGTGCAGATTTTGCCTACTGACTCGGTTGAGATATTTGAGTTCTATTCCATCCTAACGGCGTATGGTGGAATGGCACTGTAAATTAATGTTTGATTTGATCAATAATATCAAATAAAGCTTCGTTGAATAGCTCCTTCTGATCAAGCATCGTCGCATGTCCAGCATTTGCTATGGAGTAAAAATGTTTCATTGGCGCATTGATTCGATCAAAGTATGTGCGAGCGAGAGAATAAGGAGTTTGCCAATCATTCTCTCCATGGATATAGAATACAGGAACTTGATAGTCTAAAGTTTCGATGTTCAGATCATAAGACTTAAACAAATATTCCAAAATAGCGCGCTGTTTTACTTGTAGTACATCACTCATTAACATGTATTTAATATCTTTTAACGAATAAAAGGGAGAACTTAGTACGCTCATAATTAGTTGAGGTGAGGGTTGCATTGCAAGCTTATACTTACCTTGCAACTTACGGAGTTTCATAAGCTTCTTGATCAAGTCATCACTAAATTGGTGCTCGGAATAAGGGCTTAAAGCTTGTAAGGTGCTAATATCTTTCCGATTTTTTGCTTGTCTGCTGCATTCCAAAGCTTTCTCGTAGCCAATTCGTTCGTTTTCAAACATATTTACAACTTGCCCAACTCCAATATAGGCTTGAACCATCTTCGGATACTGCAAGGTGAATAGACTGCCTAAGACAGAACCCCATGAATGACCAAGAAGAAGGATTCGCTCATTGTTATATTTTTTTTGTAAATAGCTTACCACTTCATATGTGTCCTGTAATGCTTGTTCAATCGTTGTGGTAGGAGTGACTTTATGGGGATCATTCGCAAAGAAGGTTTTACCGCTGTTTCGCTGTTCCCAGTGAACAACGGTTACCTTCTCTTCCCAAGGAAACTGAAAGTCTTGGGCAAAAGGAAGCATCGGACTGCCAGGACCGCCATGCAGGAATAAGAGGACGGGATGATCCTTATTTTCACCACGATGATATAAAAACTGCTGGATTCCACCGATTGTCACATATTCGCCCTCATCTATTCCATTTGGTGTTTGGATATGCCGGGTTGCTGCACTCTTCTTTGTGTAGAGAAACCAATAAATTGCCAAACTGACGCTGGTAATAGCCGCTATGAAAAGAATCAAAGGTTGATTCATGTGAAACCTCCCTCTAAAATTTTATAGTTGAATTCTGCTTGGACTCGCTAAGATATTCCGCAATTGCTTCTACAAGAATGCTTAATGCTTGTTCCCTTCCTTGTTCACCATATTGGTTCTGATTAGAAGCGATAAAATGCAAGCCGTCCATTAAATTCGCAAGTACGCTATAATCACATTGATTATCCTCTATTCCTAAGTAATTCAATGTACGCTGAAAATTTGTTTTGGATTTATCCTGTTCCATTCTGTTAATAGGATCTGGAAGTTTGCGTTGCAAATATTCCAAGTCCGATGGCTGAACATGGAGTGCAAGACTATCTGGTGCCAAGTAAATTTCATGAAGTGCGTGTTTAATCTTGTCCTTAAAATGCCCAGAGCTAGCTCCGATTTCAAGCGTCCGGTCAAATAAATCTTGCTCATTTCGCTTGATAATGTGGTAGAGAAATACCTCCTTGGAAGGATAATAGGAATAGAAGGAGCCTTTGGCTATTTGAACAGCTGCTGCAATATCGTCAACCGTAACTCGCTTCATGCCTTTCTTACGAATAAGCTCTATTCCTTTGATATACATTGCATTTTTGATATGCTCCTTCTCCTGATCACTTATGATCTTTGGCATGCGCTCTTCTCCTTTGGTGACTATTAATAATGAATTGGGTCAATATAAATATAATGCTGAACTTTGGTAGGAGTCAATGGTAGTAGTATAAAAATATAGATAAAAGTAGGTTGATTACTTTCTTGCCAATCTGGCAAACTGGTGGATAGTATGCAATGTTGACAACAAGTTGATAAATTGAAGCGCAACCGCTATCTTCTGAAGATGAAGAAATATCAAGGTAATAATAAAGGTCCAATTTCTAAACATGAATTATTGAGAAATTGGACTTTTTATATTTATTTAAAGTACAAGTTATCTTTGTAAATGAGTTCAAGTCTATATAAATTATGAAACAACTTTTATGTAGTTACCTTGATTAGAATGAAAACTTAATTGTTATCTCAAGAGCAGGAGAAAAAGATTTTGATAAAGTAGGAAAGTTTTAATCACGTAAGCCACATTTCTGAATCACTATATCGTACTATAGTCGGGACTAACATGCTCGTCTATCGCCATAACGAAAAGGGGCTGTCCAGAAAGTCAGTGAAAACTGATTTTCTGTGATAGTCCCTTTCTGGTTGGAGAATAAATGGGGAACCCCTGACAACCGTCGCTTTCCGTTCCAGGCGCA